>WFMY01000069.1 GCA_015488855.1 Helicobacteraceae bacterium | reverse complement strand
CAATTATTGGTTTCGCTACAATAGGAACTATATTTGCTTTTTTAGCACTAAACCCAATCTTAGAATTTGTAACTAGCTTCGTATACAATAGCGGGTATTAGTTATTTACTAAATATAATGAGCTAAGCTCATTATATTTGTAGGGACATATATCTCCCTATAGTCCCCTAAAGCTACAAAACTTCGTTTTTAGAATAGAGTAGAAAAGGAAAACAAATTTGCTAAAGTCAGTACTTTTTTCCTTAGTCTTGGTATCTTTTTTTTCCTTGAGCGTCTCTGCTTTAGAGATTACTCTTGAGGGTGCAAAACAAAACCATCAGAAATTTTCAATACTTCATATAAAAGATAAAGATAAATTTTTATGTCAAAGTCAAAAAAATGAATTTGATGTCACAACAAAAATTATTTGTGCCTTTACAAAAAAACCATCTCAAAAAATAAAAGATATAAAAAATAATTTTTTTGATATCAATACAAAAATAAATAATAAAACTTTTTTTATCATCATCAAACCATTTCAAAAGATGAAGCTAATACCTATAGTTTTTGATCTAAAACAAGATGATACAACTTACACATCAAACATAAAGTTAGCCAAGCATTGGATGATGATAGGATACATTGAAAAAGTACCTTTTGAAAAGAAACAGGAGTATTCTCCACAAGCGATTAATTTTCCTATCACTATAGATGAAGATTTATTGCCTTATGTAGGAGGTTTGGATATCGATGGAAAACCTGTAGAGGTGAAGCAAGTACAAGATGTTACAGAGTATTTACAAATAAAAAAACTATATGAAAATAAAAAATACGAATTGTGCTATGACCTGCTTGAAGAAACATTAGCGCAGTATCCTCATACACTTTTTAGACAAGAGTTGTATTATTATAAAATAAAATTACAAATTCAAAATAAAGATTATGAGGGAGTAGTAGCCCTAGGAAAAACCTATCTGCAGGATTATTCTTCAAACAATAATATGGCTGAAGTTTTATCTCTCATCGCAAAAGCTTATGCTAAACTAGGACAAGCAAGTGATGCTGACTACTTTTTTGAGAGGCTTTTTAGTGAATATAAAGAGAGTAAATATGCTCAATGGGGGTATATATATAAGGCAGAGATGCTCGAAGCAAATGGAGATAGTAATAGAGCTTTAGGCTACTTTGAAAAAGCTCTGAAGTCGACCAATGATTTGGATGTTGCAGCAATGGCAGCGTTTCAAATAGCTAGATATCAGATTAACTATGGCAACCATGTAAAAGCTGCTGCATACATAGCAAAAATTCTTAAAGCAAAACCAAGTTTTTTTAAATCACAATACGATATATCAAGAGAAGTAATGAAGCAGTTTGAACAAGAGGGAGATTATCTTACCGCAGCAAGTATTGCAAAAGTACTCTTAGTCGGTCTTGATCAATACCAAGATGATGATGCAGAGATATTACTTAAGGATGAGGGTCTATGGCTTGCAAAAACAGATAAAAAGCATGAAGCTCTTAAGGTTCTTAATAAATATCTTAAAGAATTTGAGGGAGGGTCCTATGAACACGAAGTTGAAGTTGCAAAAGATTCTCTGTTTTTTGATGTAGATACAGATAGTAATGTAAGTGCGAAACTTGCGAAACTTGATTCTCTTGAACAAACATATCAAGGTGACAGTATTGGAGATAGGGCAATATACGAAAAAGCAAAGTTATTATTACAAAATGCTAAGTATAGAGAACTCTTGAAGTTTAAAAGTAAAATCTTAGAGCTTGATAAGAAAAAATACAGTGATACTGCTACCTTGGTTCACGATGCCGCAGTTGGTCTTATGAAACAGTCTTTAAAAGACAATGAATGTGCTCAGGTATTATCCACTTCAAATGAGTACAATATTACTCTTTCAGACAAATGGGATGATGGTGTTTATAAATGTTCTATGAAAGGTGCTGACTATGCACTTGCAAGAGCAACTGCGCAAAAAAATCTAAAATCTCTTAATCTAGAACATAGAAAAAAATGGCTTTATAGATACATAAAAATAGATTTTGCTACAGGCAATTATAGCGATGTGATAGAAGCTTCTAAAGAACTCAAAGAATTAATACAAGATGATAAAAATTCAAAATATTTAGATGTCTATAGGATTATATTTGATACTTATCAGCGACTTGAACAAGATAATAATATGCTCAAAACCATAGTAAATCTTCAAAAAATATTTGGTTTGGACTATAAGGATATACAACGATATATAGCAGTGATGAATGTTGGGATAAAAATGAATGATGACAATATAGTTATCAAATATGCATCAGATGTGATAAAGTTACAAAGAAAATATAAAACTTATACGCAAAGCCCTTTTGTAGAGTTTAGTATCTTTGAAGCATATATGAGAAAAGAGAACTATAATAAAGCCCTAGATATTATGCGCTCCTTAAGCATGCTTCAATTATCAATAAAAAACAAAGCAAGACAACAGTATCTACTCGGGAGTGTCTATACAAAACTATGGCGAGATAAAGATGCCATAAAAGCTTTCCAAGAGGTGATGAAACTTGCACCATCAAGTTCATGGGCTACCCTAGCAAAAGATGCTAAGGCGATTGTGGAGCAGTAGTAACAGCTTTTTTTTGTTTATCTATTTATTTAAAGGCGATGCTTTATAAAACTATCATAGAGCTCTTCAAAACCAACTTCACTTGCATGCTCAACTTGTTTCATAGACTCTATTGCTTTTGCATACTGCGCATCTTCCCACAGTGAAACAGCTTGTTTTGTATCTTGATGCACAATGGCATGCTGAGTCTCTATGCTAGATATAGTTTTTGAATCATCTTTGATTTTAACTTTGTTTTCATCAAACCATTTACCAAATCTACAGCTATGTTCATCTATAAGTTCACTTTTTTCATTATTTATAAAAGCGTTGTACCCAAGTAGTTTAAAGAGTATATGGTCTATTTTACCTGTACCAATACCTATCTCATTTGAGATATTCTCGGTGAGACCAGAGATATGATGGGAATTGTTGATAACATCTTCTAGTTGCTCAAAAAAAGATACAAGTTTTATGTTCATAGTATCAGTGTTTCCTCTGACCATCTCTGAGACATCCTGTATCTCAGAAGTGTTTTGTTTGAGTTGACCTATGCTTATCTCAACTTCTTGTGTTGCTTTTTGTGTTCGTTCCGCAAGTTTTCTTACTTCATCAGCAACAACAGCAAATCCTCGTCCATGTTCACCAGCTCTTGCCGCTTCGATAGCTGCGTTTAAAGCAAGCAGATTTGTCTGGTCTGAGATATCTTTGATTAGATTGATAATTTCACTAATGGAAGCTACACTATCATTGAGTGAAGTTGCACCATTGTTTAGGTTTTCTGCTTCTTGTGCTATCTGGCTTATAGATTCATTGACGCTTTGAGAGTTCTCTTGAACAGCATCGATGCTTTGAGATGTTTTTTTATTTGTCTCACTTGCCTCTGCTAGTTCTTCTACTGCAGACTCCATAATATTTCGCGTAAATGTCACTCCACTCTTATACGACTTTAAAAGCATTTGAATTATCTCTGATTTTGCTATCTCTTCTTCAGAATGTTTAGGACTTTGAATTGTTTGTGCGAGTTGAGTATTTTCTCTTTTTAGTGCATCTAGCTGGACTTGTAGCTCTTGATTTTTCTTTTCCAATTCTTTTATGTGAGTTTGTTCTTTATTACATCCACCAAAAATACCCATACTTCAACCTTTAAATTTAATAAACAATTATAGCATAAAAACTGTATATTGCCAGCTTCAACTGTTTTTAACGCAGTAATCGTTATCATTTTAAACTTTCCTATGAGTGATAAGAAAAAGGCATATTTGCTTCGTTTACCTTTTTCTTATCGCTATTCATTGGTTTGAACTGCAATGAAAAGGCAATTTTTGAGTAAACTTAGTATATATCCCCCAAAACTTACTGGTAGTTTAGTAGAAGAAAAAAGACAAGAGATAAAAGAATATTTTTTAAATACTTATAAGCTATACGAAAAAATGTTTGAAGTGCTCAAAGATGATAGTGTTTTTTACAAAAAAAGTGAACTTACACGCCATCCTATGATTTTTTATTTTGGACATACTGCAACTTTCTTTATCAATAAACTCATCATTATGAAAGTGATCCAAGAGAGGATTAATCCTGAGTTTGAATCTATCTTCGCTGTTGGTGTGGATGAGATGAGTTGGGATGATATAGAATCAACACATTATAAATGGCCAAGTGTAGATGCGCTAAGAGTTTATAGACAAAGAGTTAAAGAGCTTGTTTTACAACTCATAGATGCACTCCCTCTGAGTTTGCCTATAGATTTTGAATCTCCTCTGTGGATCATCTTAATGGGGATAGAGCATGAACGCATTCATATTGAGACTTCTGCTGTACTTCACCGTCAGATGCCTTTGAAATTTATACAAAAAGTAGATGCTTTTGTTGAGTGTCAAGAGTATGGTGAAGCTCCACAAAATACTTTAGTAGATATTCCTTCTTCACATGTAAAATTAGGAAAAGATATAGATGATGAATACTATGGATGGGATAACGAATATGGTATCTTTGAAAAAGATGTGCCAGCTTTTAGCACTGCAAAGTATCTTGTATCTAATGCAGAGTTTATGGAGTTTGTCCAAGCTGATGGATACAACAAAAAAGAGTATTGGAGTGTGGAGGGTTTAAAATACTTAGAGAGTACAGGGGCAAAACATCCAGCCTTTTGGATAAAAAAAGGGGATCAATTTTACTACCGAACACTGAGTGCTGAGATACCTATGCCTCAAAATTTTCCAGTTGATGTCAATGCTCTTGAATCAGAGGCTTTTTGTAAATATATCTCTCTGCGAGACAATATTAGCTATACTTTGCCAAGTGAGGCAGAATATGAAGCTATCTGTAAATACGCAGATATTAAGTCGATGCAGAGTGACTTAAAAGCAAATATCAACTTCACTAATTCGAGTTCATGTCCAGTTGATAAGTATGAATTTAATGGCATTTATGATGTAGTTGGCAATGTATGGCAATGGTCACGCACCCCAATGAGACCTTTTGAAGGCTTTGATGTGCATCCAGCTTATGATGACTTTACAGTCCCAACTTTTGATGACAAGCATGCCATCATCCTTGGTTCATCGTGGGCTAGTAGTGGTAATCTCATCATGAAACATTCTCGTTATGCTTTTCGCAGACATTTTTACCAAAATGCAGGTTTTAGATATGTAGTGAGTTCAGATGCACAAGAGAGAAGTGACGATATATATGAGAGCGATACTCTTGTGTCTCAGTATTGTGAATTTCAGTATGCAGAGGAACATTTTGGTGTGAAAAATTTTGCCATAGAGTGTGCAAAGATAGCATCAAAATTTGCTACAGGTACAACAAAAGCCTTAGACTTAGGTTGTGCAACGGGTAGGGCAAGTTTCGAGTTGGCTAAAACATTTGAAAAAGTGGAGGGCATCGACTTTTCAGTGCGTTTTGTTGGGGTTGGATCGAAACTTAAAGAT
>WFMY01000068.1 GCA_015488855.1 Helicobacteraceae bacterium | reverse complement strand
TACTCCAATAGTTTTAACTACATTCACTTCAGCAAATACTACACTAGTTCCTTAGAACTTAGTGTGGAGGTGATGTTTATGAAGAACTTAATACTCTTTTTACTGAGTTGTACTTTGACCTTTGCAAGTTCTTTGCAAGGGATAAAGTATGATATCTCTCTTGACACAAGAGAGGCACTCTTAAAAGAGTTTTCTAGCTCTTCTAAACTTTACATTTCTAACTCCTACCAACTCAAAGATGGTTGGAATAAACTTGTCGCTCCAAAAGATGGAGTCAATGTAGTAAAAACATTTAACGATACTTCAAAAATAAAATATGTACTAACATACTATGAACTAGGAAAACTTTGGGCAATATATGCACCAAGAGAAAATTTTAGAGATATGTTATTTTTGAAATATTTAGAGCCAAATGTAACTTTTTTTGTCTTGGCAAATAAAGATACTACGGTAGAGATAAAGAGCAATCATCTGAGTAATGCTTGTGCATCATTAGCCAAGGAGATAAAAAAATATGCTTTAGTTACTGACTCTGGCAGGCAAAGAGACTACACACTCAGTAGCGATGCAACAATGTTGTTACAATCACGATACTATTCCCATCATGATAGAGGGATATACAACGACACAAGAGTTACTCTCATCTACCCAAAACTAAAATCAGATAAAAAGAAAACATTTAAGTACGGTCCAGCCAATCCAAAAGTAGCCATAAAATTTCCAAAAGCCTATGAGGGAAAACTTTTCTACATCTATGACTACAAGCAAGAAAAATGTTTTGCAGGGCGTTTTCCTTCTATCAAAATCCCACCGTTTCCTACACTTAAAGAGTTGAAGTAACAAGAATGACTTAACTTTAAAATTGGCATAAATCTATATATTTTGATATAATCAACAAACAAGTCTTCTTGAAAACAAATTTGAGTTTATACAAAAGATGAAATAAGGAACAGAATATGAGATTTGCTGACCCCAAAAATGATTTGGCTTTTAAAAAGATATTTGGTAATGAAAAACATAAAAATATACTTATATCTTTTTTAAACTCTGTCTTAGATTTTAGAGATGAGAAAATAATTGTTGATGTTTCTATGGCGAATCCTTACCAAATCCCAAGGATACCTGAGCTAAAAGAGACCATATTAGATATACGAGCTACAAATAGAAATGGCAATACATTTATAGTAGAGATGCAAAGAAAAGATCTAGGTGATTTTACTAAAAGAAGTTTATATTATACTTCAAAAGCATATGCATCTCAACTCCCAAAAGGTAATGACTATGCAGCACTGAAAAAAGTATATTTCATAGGCATACTAAATTTCAATATATTTGAAAATGAAAACTATATATCTAGGCATCTAATCATCAATCAAGAAACAAATACTCAAGACTTAAATGATTTTGAATTTAGTTTTATTGAACTTCCTAAATTTACAAAAGAGTTAGAAGCACTGGAGAGTATCTTAGACAAATGGATATACTTCATCAAAAACGCAAGTGACCTTACACTAATACCAAAGCAATATCAAAATATTCAAGAATTTAAAGAAGCGTTTAACATAGCAACACAAACAACATGGAATGCAAAAGAGCTAGAGGTATATGAGTACATGAGCTTAAAGGAGTTCGATGAGATCAATGCTTTAAGAACTGCTGAGAAGAAAGGAATGCAAAAAGGAATGCAAAAAGGAATGGAAAAAGGAATGGAAAAAGGAATGGAAAAAGGAATGGAAAAAGGAAAGATAGATATCGCTAAAAAATCAATAATGCAAGGTTTGGATACCAAGACTATAGCACTGATAACAGGACTAGATAAAGAGCTCATAGAGGTTTTAAGAGAAGAGATATAAAAGTAATCTTAAGTTTCTTTGAGTATAATATGAATAATAATTATAAATAAATGCAATGCTACATCAAACTTAAAAGGTCTATCAATGTTTTTTAACAATACCCATCATTTAGAGAATCAAATCAAAAAGTATCAATCTGAGATTGAAACTTTAAAGCAACAAGTAGAGGGTCTAAGCACTAAAAACAAGGAGTTAGAAAAACAAGCAAGGTATGCTCATAGCAATCAAGTAATGAATGATCTCATCAAATCATTAACGCATGGTTTAACAGACGGATGTGATAGAGACTTAAAACTTCTTCAGAGTGACCTAGGAAACAACCTTGATGCGCTAGAAGATATAGACAATAAAAATCAAGAAAATAATGAACACACAAACTCTTGTTCTGTTGGTATTGAGACTCTCTCTCAAACTATGGGTTCACTCTTAGAACATATATCAAATACATACGAAGAGGTAAATACTTTAAACAATAATGTTGAAAGCATCTCTGATGTTATTAACTTGATCAAAGATATCTCAGACCAAACAAATCTCCTTGCTTTAAATGCTGCTATTGAAGCTGCAAGAGCAGGGGAGCATGGGAGAGGATTTGCAGTTGTTGCAGATGAAGTGAGAAAGCTGGCAGAGCGAACCCAAAAAGCAACAAGTGAAGTAGAGATCTCAGTTTCATCTCTTAAGCAAAATACCAGTGAGATCTATGAACACTCCAAATCTATGGAAGAGTTATCACAAAGTTCAAATGAGCAGATGGACGAGTTCCAATCAAAGATGGAGATCCTAAGAGAAAATTCACAAATGATTTCTCAAGAGAACAAAGATATCACTTATGCTGTTTTTATGGTTTTAGTGAAACTTGATCATCTTCTTTTTAAATCAAATGGTTACAAAACTGTCTTTACTGGTAAAACAACTGGAAATTTTGCAACAGATGATGAGTGCCGACTTGGTAAGTGGTATTTTGAAGGTGTCGGTAAAGAGATATTTAGTAAATGTGCAAGTTATAGTAAAATGGCAGTACCGCACAAAGAGGTTCATGATAATATCAAAAAAGCAGTTGAGTGTGTTGAAGCTGGAACATGCACTGAACACTCCCAAAATGTGATGACATATTTTGATGCAGCAGAAGAAGCATCGATAAAAGTTATAGAAGATTTAGATAGTATGTTAGAAGAAGAAAAATCTTTGAGACATACTAAATAAAATTTTTGCCTAAAAAATTCAATGATGCCCTTCACTCTGTAGCACTTAGTGAAGATGGTTCATATACAGCCTATTCAAAAGAGTATGGTGAGCATTATCACTCCACAAAAGATGGTGCTTTGCATGAATCGTTACTCAAGCATGTTATCCCAGCTTTAGAATTAAAAAAAGGGTTAGTAGAGATAAATATACTTGATATCTGCTTTGGCCTAGGTTTTAACACACTTGCAACACTCTACTATGCACGAGAACAAAAGATACAATCTAAGATAAATATATATTCCCCAGAGTTAGATGCACAACTTATAAAATCACTTCTAAATTTTACTTATCCATCAGAGTTCGATGCGCTAACGCCTATTATTAACAGTTTGGTTGAGGAGGGAGTTTATAGAGATGATTTTATCTCTATTGAGCTTTTTATAGGTGATGCTCGTATATATCTCAAAGAGTTAATGCGAGAGGATATAAAGTTTGATGTTATCTATCAAGATGCATTTTCCCCCTCTGCAAACCCTATTCTTTGGACAAAAGAGTATTTTAAAGATATAGCCTCACTTATAAAAGAAGACGGTATTGTAACAACTTATTCTATTGCTTTTAAAACCCGTCTCGCTCTTTATGAAAATGCTTTTCATCTGTACATCAATAGTGGAGATAATTTTAGAGATGCTACTCTTGCTTCAAAAACTAAATTAGTAGATTTTGAAGTAGTTGATATGGTTCATAAAATCAAGTGCAACAAGGACATAGTTGCGCTAAGCGACGCTACTATTTAGTTCTAAACTTATCGAGTTGCCCTTTAAGAGTTTG
>WFMY01000067.1 GCA_015488855.1 Helicobacteraceae bacterium | reverse complement strand
GCTCTCCATAATACTCCATAAGTGTTCGCTTATATACTTCATCTCTATCATAACCTTCATTGAGTTGAACAAAGTTATGAGTAGAGGAGATAATCTTGCCATCTCGCATAAATATTTTGAGTACAACGAGCCGTTTTTCATCTTGGGCTACACTAAAGATGTCGTAGTTCTCTGTTGAGGCAAAATCTATCTCACTTTTTATCTCACTTTTACTGATGCGTTCTAGTCTGTCACGGATCTCTTTAGCTTCTTCAAAGCGTAAATCCTCCGCATAGAAGAGCATCTTCTCTTGGAGAAGTTTGATAAGTTTTTTTTTATTTTTGATGAGAGAGATAGCAAGGTCGATCTCTTTTTGATAACGCTCTTTGGTGATGGGGAGTTCACAGGGCCCTAAACATTGACCCATCTGATGGTAGAGACAAAGTTTTTTTGACTTGAGCGAGCCTTTTTTTTGCACAAGTTGACATATCTCATACAAAGAGTTAAGAATATCTCTAGCCCCAACTGAGTAAGGTCCAAAATAAGTTATATCTTTATCTTTGATGATTTTTCGTGTAATCTCTAAGCGAGGGTAGGGCATCGAGTTGTCTATGTAGATATAGGGGTATGTCTTATCATCTCGGAGTAAGATATTGTATTTTGGGTTGAGTTGTTTGATGAGTGAGTTCTCAAGGATGAGTGCATCATGTTCAGAGTTGACAACTATGTAGTTCATACTTAGAGTTTGTTCTAGCATCTTTTTGATGCGCATACTTAGCTGAGAGTTTGGTCTGAGTTGAGGGGTAAAATGAAAGTAACTTTTTACTCTATTTTTTAGGTTTTTTGCTTTGCCTACATAAAGAAGATGTCCGTTTTTATCAAAATATTGGTAAATACCTGGTGTGCTTGGAAGTTGTTGGATAGTTTCTTGGAGTGTCATTTATTTGTGTCGTTCTTGTTTTTAATGATATCTCTGATGCTCTTGACAAGCGTGTTGAGTTTTTCATCTTTGATGTTGATTTGAAACTCCCCTTTCGCGCGTTCTTTGTAGCTCTCTTGTGCAGGTTTTAGCTCTACTTTTAGGTTTTTTCTTGGCGTGTGTGTCACAAAAGCTCTTATATCTTGTATATTTATATCCTTGCATTCGTTAGGAGGTGCAAAATTTAAAGCGTTTTTAATATGTTCTATATTATTATCAAACTCTTGTTTACCAGCAGGGTGATTAAAAACGAAATATAAGGTATTATCCTTAAAATAAGCGAAATTAATCATCTTTTGTACAGGTGAGACCAATAAAGATTGTATCTTTTGGATACACTTCACTTTATTGAGTTTAGAAAATTGAGGATAAGTATGGATAATACCAATAATTTGCGACGCGTTTTTCATAAGATAATTATAGCCATATTTCTATTAAGCATAGTTGGTTGTGGTGTGAAAAAAAGTCCATACTATGAAGATAAACCACCAAAAGGTGATGCAAACATAAAGTTTCATCTTAAGAAAAAATAATGAATACAAAAAGACAAACATTTGCAATATGATGTAATAATAATAGGAACTGGTCTTGCAGGATTGTATGCTGCTGTCAACATTCCTAAAAATAAAAAAGTTTTACTTATCAACAAAAGAGAAGCATTTAAATGCAATAGTTTTTATGCACAGGGTGGAATAGCTCTCGCAAAAGATACACAGGATATCCCTTTGCATATCAAAGACACTCTTGAAGCTGGAGCTGGACTTTGTGATGAAGAGGCTGTAAAAGTGCTCTCAAACGAATCAAAAAAAGTGATTGATGATTTTATAGCGCGTGGATTTGAGTTTGATACGAACGAAGATGGCTCTCTTGCCTATACAAAAGAAGCTGCACACTCAAACAGCAGAATTCTTCATGCAGGTGGTGATGCTACTGGGCGGTATATGCATCACTTTATGCTGGAGCAAAACCCACACCCTATGCTTGGAAATACTCGTGTTGTTGACCTGCTCATAAAAGACGGTGAATGCTATGGTGTTACTGTTTTAGAGCATCGAGAACTAAGAAATATCTACGCAAAAAATGTGATCATTGCGAGTGGAGGTGTTGGCTCTTTGTTTGAGTTTCAGACGAATGCTCCTACCATCAGTGCAGATATACAAGGTCTTTGTATTATGAAAGATATAGAGCTTGAGCGGATGGAGATGATGCAGTTTCATCCAACAGTATTTGTTAACAATGCGTTTGCCCAAAAGATACTTTTAACTGAGGCTCTTCGTGGTGAGGGCGCTACCATCGAGGATGAGTATGGAAGAAGGTTTTTGTTTGATTATGATGAGCGAGGGGAGTTGGCTACAAGAGATATGGTGAGCAGAAGCATTTTTGAATACTCTCAAAAAACAAACTATAAAATTTATCTCAATATGCAAAACTTTGATTTTGAATACTTTACAAAGCGATTTCCCAATATATACAAAAATTTACAAGATTTAGGTTTTGATGTTCCAAGGCAAAGAGTACCGATTTCACCTGCTTTTCATTATGCCATTGGTGGTATCAAAACGGATTTGGATGCTAAGGTGATCGGGGTAAAAAATCTTTATGCCGTTGGAGAGGTAGCATCTACAAAGGTTCATGGAGCAAACCGACTTGCGTCAAACTCTTTGCTTGAGGGTTTAGTTTTTGCTTTGCGAGCCGTAAAAAGTATAGCGGCTAATTCTCATCATGATAATGCAAAGCAGATGCTTAAATTTAGAGTAGATAATGAGACAATGAGTTTAAAAGAGGATAAGGTAAAAAAAAATAAACTTAGAGAGATTATGTGGAGATATGTTTCTATAATCAGAACAAAAGATGGTTTAAATGAGGCAAAATTACAAATTAATGCTCTTTTAAATGAAAAAATTGGTAGACTATTGAAATTTCGTTTACTCACAGCTCTTGAGATAGTTGAAGCTGCGATTAAAAGAGAAAAATCTATAGGTGTACACACAAGAATTTAGGGAGAGATAATGTTAAAAATTTTGTCATTACTTGGCATAACAAGTCTAGTCGCATTTGCCTCAGGGCATGGCACAGGTATGGAAGAAGTGAACCTTGCTACCACATGGGTAGGATGGTTAAGTTTAGCTGTATTTGTACTAGCGTATTATTTTATTGCAACAGAAGATAAATATGAGATAAACAAAGCAAAACCAGCTCTTTTTGCTGGTACATTTATGTTTATGCTTATAGGGGTTTATTATGCACTCAATGGTCTTAATCCAGACTTGTTGCATGAAGAGTTAGAACATCTAATCCTTGAGATAGCAGAGATCTTTTTCTTTTTACTTGTAGCAATGACATATATTGAAACCTTGATTGAACGAGGTGTTTTTGACTTGATGAAATACAAGTTAGTTTCAAAAGGCTATACCTATAAAAAACTTTTTTGGTTAACAGGTCTTTTGGCTTTCTTTATCTCTCCCGTAGCAGATAACCTTACAACGGCATTGATTCTCTCAACGGTACTTTTTACCATCGACAAAAAAAATCTTGCATTTTTAGTGCCAGGAGCTATCAACATAGTTGTAGCAGCAAATGCAGGTGGTGCATGGTCCCCTTTTGGTGATATCACAACACTTATGGCTTGGACAGCAAACAAAGGTGCGTTTGTTGACTTTTTATACCTTTTCCCAGCTTCTGTTTTTGGTTGGCTTGTAACAGCTTTTTTACTTGCGATGAGTGTTCCCAAGGGACAACCTCCTTTTGATGCAGCAAGTGAACAAAAACCAAAAGTATTAGATGGTGGTATGGGTGTAGCTTATCTAGGTGTGATTACAATCATCATGGCAGTTTTAGGGCATCAGTTTTTCCATTTTCCAGCTATGTGGGGCATGATGTTTGGTATGGCTGTGCTAAAACTCTACGCTATCCATCTAAGTAAATCTGGACAGAACTCATTTAATATCTATGTCAATATGCAAAAGGTAGAAAATGATACGCTACTTTTCTTCTTTGGTATCCTCTCAGCTGTTGGAGCACTTCACTTTTTAGGTTTCTTAGAATATGTTCATGAGCTTTATGGTGCTTTTGGTGCGACCACAGCAAATATCGGCGTAGGTTTCCTCTCAGCGATTGTAGATAATGTCCCTGTTATGAGTGCTATCTTAAAATCATCTCCAGATATGGATTTAGCACAATGGATGCTTGTTACAATGACTGCTGGTATTGGTGGTAGCCTCATCTCTTTTGGTTCTGCCGCTGGTGTTGGTGTTATGGGAAAACTGCACGGTATCTATACTTTTGGTTCACACATGAAACATTCATGGACTATCTTGGTTGGCTATGTCGTTTCTGTCACTATTTGGTATGTTCAGTTTGAAATAATGGGTCTTTATTAAGTCTCTTTAGCTCTTCTCCCTATTTTTTGTTTAAGGGAGTGAGTTCTTAATCTTTTTTTTGCTATTGTTACACACTTAATATTATTTTTTTAAAGGCATTTACATGACAAATGTTAGCATCATAGTTTTAGACTTCGGTTCCCAGTACACACAACTCATAGCACGACGACTTCGTGAAGATAAAATATATTGTGAAATCCTCCCTTACCATACATCTGCAAAAGATATTGAAGCTAAAAACCCTCAAGGTCTTATCTTGAGTGGCGGTCCATCATCGGTATATAGTGAAGACGCGTATGAAGTAGATAAAGAGGTGTACAATATGGGTATCCCAGTTTTGGGTATCTGTTACGGTATGCAACGGATTGCTGTTGACTTTGGTGGGAGCGTTATCCGTTCATCACACCATGAGTATGGTAAAGCAGAGTTGAAGATAGAAACAGATTCACCTCTTTTAGCCGATTGTGAAGATAATCGCATCGTATGGATGTCTCACTCAGATAAGGTGGATCAACTTCCAACTGGCTTTTCCCCTATCGCTACATCTTCAAACTCACCTTATGCAGCTATAGCCAACGAAGAGAAGCGTGTTTACGCGATGCAGTATCATCCAGAGGTAAATCACTCAGAAGAGGGTTATCTGATGCTCAGAAATTTTGCAAAAAATATTTGTGGTGTTACTGAAAAATGGAAGATGGAGCATTTCTTAAAAGAACAGATTAAGATGATCCGTGAGAGGGTTGGTGATGCTAAAGTTCTTTGTGGTCTCTCTGGTGGTGTAGATAGTTCAGTGGTAGCAGCTATGCTTTATGAGGCTATCGGTGATCAACTTGTTCCTGTCTTTGTTGACAATGGTTTACTCCGTAAGGGTGAGCGTGAGCAGGTTGAAGAAGTTTTCAAAATCAACCTTAAAACGCCACTTATCACAGTAGATGCAGTAGATAATTTTCTTGGTAAACTTGCAGGTGTCTCAGACCCTGAAGTAAAAAGAAAAATTATCGGTCATACTTTCATAGAGGAGTTTGAAAAAGAAGCGAAGAAACATGATGGTATTAAGTTTTTAGCGCAAGGAACTCTCTATCCAGATGTTATCGAAAGCATCTCTGTCAATGGACCTTCTGAAGTTATAAAAAGTCATCATAATGTTGGTGGATTACCTGATTGGATGGATTTTGAGCTAATAGAGCCACTGCGGGAACTTTTTAAAGATGAGGTTCGTAAAATCGGACTTGAACTTGGACTTCCAGAGAGTATGATAAACCGTCATCCGTTTCCTGGACCTGGTTTAGCTATCAGAATCATGGGTGATGTGAATGTGGCTGATTTGACTTTACTTCGCGAGGCTGATGTTATTTTACTTGAAGAACTTAAAGCAAGTGGATATTACACACAAACTTGGCAAGCTTTTGTTGTACTTCTTAATGTAAAATCAGTAGGAGTTATGGGTGATAATCGTACTTATGACAATACTGTTTGTGTCAGAGTTGTTGAGGCAGTTGATGGGATGACAGCCACCTTTGCACACCTTCCCCATGAGCTTTTAGAGAGAATCTCAAGAAGAATCATTAATGAAGTAGATGGCATAAATAGGGTTGTTTATGATATATCAAGTAAACCACCAGCAACTATTGAGTGGGAATAAATTACGAAAAATTTTGGCTCATCTTGCAATTTTTAGGCACAAGATAGATAGACTATCTTTTAGCCTAAAAAATTACAATCTAAACCAAACTTTTTATAATTTAAAAAATAACTATGAATAATAAAATTTTTCTTTTTTCAGCAACCTCACATCCAGATGCTATTCACATAAACTCTCTTGATTTTGAATTTTTTCAGCCAAAGATAGATTTCTCACAATATGATTATCTTATATTGACCTCTAAAAAAGCTGTAGATGCACTTCTTTTTTATGAAAAAGAGAAGTATATCCATATCCCAGCCTTGTGCATTTCAAAATTTACGCAAGAATATTATGAGAGTAAAGGTGGAAAGGTACTTGAGGTCGGTGGTGGGATAGGAAGTGATCTTAAAGAGATTATCGTGCAGTATCCAAAAGAAAAAAAATGGCTTTATTTAAGAGCAAAAGAGATAGCGGGTGATGGTTTTGGAGTGGATGAGACTATAGTCTATGAGAGTCGATGCTCTAAGGAGATTTTAGATTTTAGATTGAGTAACGAAGCCTGTACGCTTATCTTTACCTCCCCTTCGTCGATCAAATGTTTTTTAACACATAACCTTATCCATGAAAATGCTAAAGTTGTGGTGATAGGCAAAACAACTGCAAAACAACTTCCAAAAAATCAAACTTATCTTTTAGCTAAAAAAAGTTCTATTGAAGAATGTATTAGAATCGCCTTGTAATTTTATTTATTTTAGTTGAAATAAAAAAGGGAACAAGAAAAAAGGATCAAAATATTGAAGATATTTTTTTGGATATTATTTAGTTTTACAATGCTTTATGGAGTTATTATCCCATCATCAGGTTCTGTGGGCGGTGCAGTTGTTCCAAATGACAACAAATATTATAAAAAAAAGCAGGGCAATGTAGAGATTATTTACACAAAAGAGAATCTGCCTTTTGCGATACATGCTGCAAAGGTAGAGCCCTCTATCCATGGGCAATATGAGAAATTATACGGGTGGAAGTTAGATGAAAAACTCTCAGTTGGTCTCATCTCAAATCACAATCAAATCGCAAATGGATTTTCAACACAATTTCCAAACAATAGACAGATAAACTATGTAGGGGGAACGAGTAAAATTGATTATTTTACATCTATCTCATGGCTCGATACATTGCTTTATCATGAAACTGCACATAATTATCAATACAATGTAAAAGCCTCTTGGGTTTCACGGATGTTACATAAATTATTTGCTAATGGGTCGATTATCGTTCCAATATTTACCTTGCCAAATCTCACGGAAAATTCCTTTATGCTTGAGGGAAATGCTGTCCTTAACGAGTCTTGGCATGGTAACGGGGGAAGGCTTTATAGTGGACGATTTTTAGCACAAACGATATTGCAAGCAAAAGCTGATAATATAAAAGCATCAGAGGTCTATAATACTAAGTTGAAGTTTCCTTATGGTGAGATAGTCTATATACAAGGTGGATTTTATAACCTTTATATGGCTCAAAAGTATGGATTGAATGCTATAGATTCTTATTTTAAATATCACTCTGAGGATTGGTACTGGCCATTTTTCACTAATGCTAGTATGAAAAAAGCAACAGGTGTTGATTTTGAAGACTCCTTAGAAACATATGCTCAAAAGTATAAGGCACTAGCAAAGTTTCAGGTTCTTGCAAAAGGGGAGCTTATCGCTTCCTCACAGTTTTTTACAAAGCTCAATAGTGATGCAAAAGAGATTTTCTTCTTAACAAATGAAAATGGTTCTAGGGCATCAAATATTGTAAGAGTCAATAAAAAAGATGGAACTCTCTCAGAAGTAAGAAAAAGTTTTTTCCCTGCAAAACTTATCAAAGACAAAGATAAATTTTATACACAAGCGAGTGCCCATATCTCACCAACTAAAATTGTGCAAGGGCTTTACGATGAAGATAAGCTACTCAAAAATGGGAGTGCATCTAAGATGGTTCAAGGTTATCTTAGTGATGGTAAAGAGGTTTATTTTGATGTACCTTCATCTTACCGTGAACCACAGCTTTATGTTGGCAAAAAGTTTTATGCTAAAGTAAATTCATCTGTCT
>WFMY01000066.1 GCA_015488855.1 Helicobacteraceae bacterium | reverse complement strand
TATCAATTCTTATTGTTTTACTAAGCATTGTTTCTGTCTATAAGATTATAGAACTCTCTAGCATAACTCAAAAATTTCAAAAACACCCACTGACAGTCTTGAATGCTACGCAACATATACAAACAAATATAGTCTCCATGCATAGATATATGAAAGATGTTGTTTTGTCAGTCAATGAAAAAGAACTCCAAGAAGCCTTAGCAAAAGTTCATCTCTATGAGAAAAAAACTTATAAAGATTTTCAAATCGTTTTTGAAAGTTATTTGGGGGATAAAAAACAGATTCAGGCAAGTTATGAGTTGTTTAAAAGCTGGAAAAAAATACGCACTGAGATAGTAGAATTAGTGCATCAAGGGAGGCTTCGTGAAGCTATTGCTATAACGAAGACTAAAGAATACCATCATGTAAATAAACTCAACAAAAGTATAGAAACTTTAGTGAAATATGCACAAAAAAAAGGAAGATTCTTTGTTCAAACTGCTGAAGATACAAAAAACCTCTCTATCAGTATTATTATCGCTGTAGCTATGGTTATCTTAGTCCTTGTGACTACTATTGTTGTATGGCTCTTAAAAACTTTGGATAAAGAAGAGTCTCAAAGAAAAGAACAAGAGCAGCAGTTGCTTTCACAGTCAAGACTCGCACAAATTGGTGAGATGATAAGTATGATAGCGCATCAGTGGAGGCAACCGCTTGGTGCAATAGCCTCTACCTCTATTGACTTAAAAATGAAGATAGAGTTAGATCTCTATGATCTAGAAGATGCACAGCAGAGAAAGCTTTTTAACCGTTATGTGATAAAGGGACTTGACCAAATAGATGCCTTTGTTTTAAGCCTTACAACTACCATAGACGACTTTAGAGATTTTTATAAACCAAATAAACTCATTAGCTTTTCTCAGCTTGATACCCCAATAGAAAAAACTTTAAGCATCATTGGTAATTCTCTCAAAGCAAACAATATAACTTTAATCCAACATAACAATGCAAAAAAGAAGATCGAGTGCTTTTGTGGTGAGATTATGCAGGTCTTGCTCAATATATTTAAAAATGCTGAAGATAACTTTATAGCAAGGAAAACTCAAAATGCTACTATCTGGATAAAGAGTGAAGATACAGAGTTTGGTATAAACATAGAGATATGCGATAATGGAGGGGGGATAGATAAAAAAATCCTTAGTAAAATCTTCGATCCCTACTTCTCAACAAAGTATAAAAAAAATGGCACTGGTTTGGGGCTTTATATGTCACGAACCATAGTTCAAGAGCATCATGGTGGTAGATTGCGTGCTCAAAATACTGAAAATGGAGTTTGTTTTAAAATAAGCTTAAAAGAGACTATTGAAGAATATAATGGAGAATAAGATGAAAATAGACAATAAAATAATACTAGAAAATTCTAAAAAGCTTAATCTGCTCTATGTAGAAGATGACGAGCTACTGAGAAATTCTACTTCTGGGATGTTTGATAACTTTTTTAAAAGTGTAGATGTGGCTCATGATGGTGCGGATGGTTTGAAGAAGTATCAGCGATATATAGAGGAAAATGGATCCCCTTATGATCTTGTGATCTCCGATATCAATATGCCAAATATGGATGGTTTAGAGATGTGTGAAAAGATAAAAGAGATCAATTATGATCAAGTATTTATCTTTATTAGCGCTTTTAACGAGGCGAATTACCTTCATAGTGCTATTGATCTAGGTGCTCATGGTTTTTTAACGAAACCAATAGAATTTGAGCAACTCAAAGCTGTCCTTTACCGTTCTACGCAGATGATTACAGATAGAAAACTTGTGCAAAAGCATTATGAGCAGATGGAAGAGATAAGCATTCAAAATCTTCAAATTGATGAAAAAGAGATTTTTAGTTCATCTAAAGATATTTTAGAAGATTTGATAGAAAAAAAAGATCTTATATCTGATAAATGGGTTGAAAAAGAGGATGTTCGCGAGAGGTTGCGGATACACTCTATAGATGTTGAGTTTTTTAGATCACACTATGGCATCAAAGTTGTTGAGCATTTTTTAAATGTCATCAAAGGTAAGTATGAGGTTGGTAACTGCCCTGTAATCATAGTGATGCTAGAGTTTTTTAAAAAGAAAAACTTACCACTTGAAGATATCTACATGATCTGTGTTAATTTTAAAAATACAGTGACTGCCTACATCTTTGAAACCTATGGGTTTAATCATAAACTTTTTGATGAGGTATCTTTGATCTTAGACAAAAATTTTGAGGGTGTAGTAAAAAACTATCAAACTAAAAGAGAGAAAAAGCTTCAACCAGCAGAGACAAAAGTGGAAAAGGTTAAGGAAGTTGTAAGTAAAACTGAGCAATTAAAAAATATTAACTATACAGAATATGTTTTAGAAAATGATGTCTATGAGCTTCAAGACTTAGAAGAAGAGATAGATTCTCTTGCAGTACTAGTTATCATGAGCCATAACTCAACAGTGGAGGATAATGAGCTTCTTGGTAATCACATCAAAAGATATGGAACTATACTGAGTAATTATCCTTTATTTGCCAAGTTAGGGGAGTATATCGTGAAATTGGGTGTAAATTTTGCGTTCAATGCCAAGCTCCTTTTTGATGATAGACAAAGAATGTCAAATATTACAGCATTAATAGAAGGTTTTGTCAATGACTTGATTATCTGGCGTAAAGAGATTTTTGAAAACAATAGAGAAGATTCCCACTTTTTAGATGATTCTTTTTTCTCCAATGTAGATACGATCATCATGTTTATAGAGTACAATGAAGCGGATTGTTTGGAACCTACAGATGAGATAGAATTTTTTTAATAAGATGCACTGTAGCCTAGTTGTTGTGTGTTGCGTATGAAACCCTCAGGGAGTTTCTTTCTGAGTCTCTTTATGAGGCTTTTCACAGAGTCGGTAGAAAAATCTTTTTGAGGTTCATCTATGTAGATATGATTAAATATCTCTATGGCACTAAATATTTTATTTTTATTTTTGATGAGAAGCTCTAAGAGACTCATCTCCTTTTCACTAAAATCCACTTTTTGATCATCGCAAAAAAGTGCTGAGATGGAGTTGTGATAGGTGTAATGCTCATCAATAGTGATGATATTTTGATGATGCAGTGAACTGCAAGTGTCATAAAGTGTCTTGAGTAGGTTTTGTGAGGAGAGAGGCTTCTGTAGAAACCCTTCGACTCCAAGGTTGATGAGGTCTATGAGATATTCTTTATCATTGTACGCTGATATGATGATGATTTTTTGTTGTGGGTGTATCTCTAGGATTTTTTTTGTAAGACCAATACCATCGAGACAAGGCATCTGGATATCACTCACAACTATATCGTAATAAAAAGAATTTTCCTTATGATATTTTTCATAAACTTCTAGCCCTTGTAATCCATCTTTGGCGACATCTACTCTCTTAAATAAGTTAGTAAACACTACTGCAGTTTTATCTCTGAGTGGTTTGTCATCTTCAACATAGAGTAAGGACAACCCTTTTGAGAGTTGTTGTAAAGCTTTAAAGTTGAGAGACATAGATACTATTATAGCTATAAGTATTTTAAAGAAACCTTTATTCTGCCTTTAACCTAATTTTACTCAGGAATTGAGGTTTATCAAAAAAATATCACTTATTTATAGCTTTTTTAAGTTTTACTTGGATAAGATTTGTCTACTAAGAGTGTCCTTGTTAAAGAGATAAGAGCATCTTAATTAAGAGATAATTCATGGTTATAAAACTTAAATTTGCCCGATAAATGAGGCTGAAGGAGAATATATGCAATTAGGTTTCCTAGTTGATTTACACCTATGTATGGGATGTAAAGGATGTGAGATCGCATGTAAAGTGGAGAATGAAGTGCCACTTAGTACATGGAGATTACGAGTTAAGTATGTAGATGTGGGAACTTTCCCAGAAACAAAGAGAACTTTTACACCTCTAAGATGTAATCATTGTGAGAATGCACCTTGTGAGAGAATCTGTCCAGTATCTGCTCTTCATTATATAGATAATGGTATTGTAAATATCGATAAAGAGCGTTGTATAGGTTGTGCTGGTTGTGTTATGGCTTGTCCTTATGGAGCAATCTATATTGACCCTGAGACACAAACAGCTGACAAATGTACATACTGTGCACACCGTATCGCATCGTCTATGATGCCAGCTTGTGTTGTTGCTTGTCCAGTTGAAGCAAATATTTTTGGTGATTTAGAAGATCCCAAATCAAACATATCAAAATATATGCAACAGCATACTGATGTTCAAGTTCGTAAGCCTGAGAAGGGTACTAATCCTCATCATTTTTATGTTGGAGCTTCTCAAGTACATCTTAACCCTCTTGCATCAAAAAGAGAAGAAGGTTACAACTTGTTTAACAAAATCACAACACTTCCACTAGGAGGGCATCACTAATGGTACATGAAACTTTAGCTGCAACAAATGCAGTAGTTACTTTGGATGTGGCTTTACCAGACATATTTTGGGGCTGGTTTGTTACGATGAATATGTGGGCGAAAAGTATAGGTACGGGTCTTATTTTTATGCTTTTCCTATTGCTTAGAAAAAATTCTAGTGAGATGAGTGGACTTAGAACTCCTACAATAATTGTCTCATTTATTATGATGAATGTTTTCTTGCTTTTCACACTGGCTGATTTACATCAACCATTTAGAATGTGGCATATCTTTTTCTATCCTCATTGGACTTCCGCAATTACCGTTGGTGCATGGATGGCAACAGTTTTTGTTGGTCTTGAGTTTGTAATGATGGCTATGATGATTAGAAAAGATAAATGTTTATTAACAAGTAATGCAATAGCATCTTTTGATAAGTTGCTTTTATGGGTAACACTTTTAGCAATTCCTGTCACCCTTTATACTGCAGGTATCATGGCAGAATCAACAGCGAGAGAACTATGGCAAATGCCAACTGAATCAGTACAGATGATTTTAGCAGCTACTCTTAGTGGTTCTGCAGCTATTATCTTACTTGGCGGATCTAAGCTTAGTGAAGAATCACAAAGATTTTTTGGTGTTATCTTGGGACTTAGTGCATTAATGGCATTTATCATCTATATGTCAGAGTATATCTTTGGTGCTATGAAATCTGAAGAGGTAGCAGTAATCTTAGGATATGTAAAAGGTAATGGCGAGTATGCAACTATGTTCTGGATAGGGCAATGGGTAGCATATATCTTACCAATGGTACTTGTAGCTTTAAGCAGAACAAGTGGTAGCGCTAGTATTTTAAAATTAGCAGCAATTTTAGCAATAGTTGGTTTATGGATAGTTAAGCATGTTTGGCTTGTTATCCCACAATTATTACCACTAAGTTAGGGAGAAAATTAATGTATTTAAAAAGTAGAAGAACATTTTTAAAAGGTGCAGCGTTTACAGTAGCTGGTGCTGCTATAGCAAGAGGCGTATTTGAAGTTGATGCTGTTGCAGAGTCTGTGACAGATTCAAAATTTACAAACACACCGGCTTCATTATCGTTTTATCCTGATCAATCTGAATGGGATAGTTTTAAAGAGTTAGATGGTTCAGATTGGAAACGCGGTGGTATTGAACGCCATGGTGTGAGATCTGCAAGTAACCCTGATGGTATTCAAGTAAATGACTACACAATCGTTCCAACAGTTTGTTCAAACTGTGAAGCTGGTTGTGGACTTACTGCATGGGTCAATACAAATGAGTTTAAAAAAGGAATCTTAACGGTTCGTAAATATATGGGTAACCCATTACATACAGGTTCTCGCGGTAGAAACTGTGCAAAAGGTTATGCTGTAACTTCTCAAATGTATGATCCAGATCGTATCCCTTTCCCAATCAAAAGAGCACCAGGAAGTAAGCGTGGTGAAGGTAAGTGGGTTCGCGTAACTTGGGATGAAGCTATGGCTGCTATCGGTAAGAAAATGCACGATACGCTCGCTAAGGGTGATGAGGTTTCTAAAAAATCTATCATGTATCATGTTGGTCGTCCAAATGAGAATGGCTTTGGTCCTCGTGTGCCACAATCTTTAGGTATTGATGGATATAATTCGCATACAAATATCTGTTCAGCTGGTGCTCGTGAAGGTACAATTCAGTGGGCAAATGACGATAGAAATTCACCAGATTGGGCTAATGCTGATCTTATTTTCTTGCAATCATCTCACGCAGCAGATGCAGGGCACTATTTTCAACAATCGGCAGGTCTTATCGCTGATGCAAGAAAACGCGGTGCAAAAATGGTTGTTATCGACCCTAGAATGAGTAATTCAGCAGGTATGGCTGATCTATGGATTCCTACATGGCCAGGAACCGAAGCAGCACTTTACTTGTATCTTGTAAACAGAATCGTGCATGAAAAAAATATAGATGGAAAAGATTTAGTACACCATGAATTTGTTAAAGAATGGGTTAATTGGGACCGTCTTATGGCAAATAAAGCATACCTTCAAAAGATGATAGGATATGGTTATATCTCTAAAATGCCAAAAGATGATTCTTATGAGTCATTTATTGAAGTGCTCAAAGAGTTGTATGCTCCTTATACTAAAGAATTTGTTGTTAAAGAGTGTAAGCTTGAGGGGATGGAATATAAACTAGATCAATTATGGGATTTATTTGTTCCAGCTGGCGCAAAAATAGCTAGTTACCTATGGCGTGCTGGAGCAATCGGTCACCGTGGTGGCTGGATGAATACTCGTACAGGTTTTTTACCATTAGCACTTGTAGGTGCTATGCGTGGAGATATTGGTGGTGTTGGTATGCATCATTGGCATGAGATTTCAGTAGCAGGAAAAGGTGATAAAGCAACAGTTGCTGGAAAACATCCTGCTAAAACTGATGTATGGAATGAACTTGCTTGGCCACCAGAGTATCCAATCTCAACTTATGAGATGGGTTATATGTTGCCTCAAATCATGATGGATGATGAGTGGCATGCTAAGTGGACAAAAAGAGGTCTTAAGATTCCAAAATCTATGGCTGTATATGTTCCAAGAATGCATAACCCTTTATGGATTAATCCAGATGGTTTTAGATGGATTGAAGCACTTAAGCGTGAAGATAAATTTGAATTATCATTTAACTTATCTCCAACTTGGTCGGAAACTAACTGGTATTGTGATTATGTACTTCCAGTTGGGCTTGCAGGTGAGAGAAACGATCAACAATCAACTCCATCTAAACCAGAACAACGCATCGAATTCCGTCAAGCAGTTCTTCGTGTTGCAGCTGAAAAATCTGGTTGGAAAGCAAAAGATCCAAGTCGTGCTACACTTGAGGCACATATGAAATTTGGTCTTGGTGAAGTTTGGGAAGAGTCTGAATTTTGGCCAAACCTTATTTTCCATTATGTAGATAAAGATGGCTCATTAGGTATTAGAGATTATTGGGCAAGTAAAAAAGATCCATCTCGCCCAGTATCTGTACCAGAATATTTTGATGCAGCTCTTAGTTTATTACCTAGACTTAAAGAAACAGCAACAAAAATGTATAAGGATGAAGAATATCCCGTATATTCATACATCAGAGATCATGGTGCTTGGACTGAAAAAACTAATGTATATAAACCTCAAGAAGAAGAACTTGAGTTTGATGGAACTTATTACCATGCACATGGCCATAAGTACAGTAAAGATGAGGTCACTAAAGATAAATTTGGTGCATTATGGGTTAAAGATGGAGAGTTTAAAAAATCAATAGGTGTTGATATTAATAGTGAACTACATGAAGGTTTTCATACATTAAGTAAGAAACTTGAATTTTTCTCAGAGTGGTTAGCTGATGAGTGGAAATGGCCAGAATATGCTATTCCAATCTATCCAAGAGACGAAAAAGAAAATGATAAAATGGTACACTTGGTTACTCAAGTTCACCATAAGCACATGAAAGCTGATAATGAATTTGCTTTAAATACAATTTATCGTTTACCATACAATATCCATACTCGTTCAGTGAACTCTAAACATCTTATGGAAATCTCTCAAAATCATAATCCTATTTGGATTTACACAAAAGATGCTGAGAAACTTGGAATCAAGCGTGGAGATGCTGTTAAAGTACAAATTGAAGATACTCTTTCAGGTATCAAAAGTGGTTACTTTGTTGCTATGGCTGTACCAACTGAGGCTACTCGTCCTGGTGTACTTGCTTGTTCACATCATGCTGGTCGTTGGAAGCTACAAGACTCTGTAAAAATTCCTGGTTTTGAACATCAGTTAGGTGTTATGAGCCTTGGTTCTCCAAAAGTATCTATGACAAATGATGGAAAAAAAGGAACCATGACAACTACTGAGGGAATCAAACCTCATAAAGCATGGCAGTTTAAAGAGTACAATAGAGATCTTGATTTTATTTGGTGGGATGGACTTAGTGGTGCATGGCAAAATGCAGTAGCACCTTGTCATCCAGATCCAATAGCTGGTAATCATGGTTGGCATCAAAAGGTTATTATAACTAAGGCAACTCCAAATGAAAAAATTGGTGATATATCAGTAGACTATGAAGGTAACTTTAAAGTTTATCAAGCATGGCGTGATCAACTAACTCGACCACTTAATGCTAACGATAAACTGCGTCGTCCTTATCATATAAAGCGTCCAGTAAAACCAAGCCAAAAAGCTTATAGATTTGAAATAAAAGACGTTTAATTTTAATATTAAAGCCCACTCCAAGTGGTGCTTTAATATAATCCTCCAAACATTTATAATATCCAAAGAAGGTACTTCATTGATGAATAATGATCTAAAACAACAACAAATTGCTCGTATAAATATATATGCACTACTATCAAGATTGACTATGAATGAAGTTGATGAAGGGCTATTAAAATCAATAGAAGAAGATGAAAATATTTTATCATTTTTCCCAACCTACGCTAAATGGAAAAAAAGAGACGAGTATGATAGAGTAGGACTTATACAACAATATCTTAATGTTGATTTTACTAACCTCTTCTTGCTGCATCTAATCCCTTATGAATCTTTTTATACTAGAGAAGATCAAATGATGGAAACAGGCGGGGATAACCCAGTTCAAGCTATTTTTAATGCTTTTGAATTTAATGTAGCACTTGATAAAGCTCGCGTAATGAGTGCAGACCATATTGGTATAGAATTAGAATTTATGTATGAACTGTGTAAAGCAGAACTAAGAGCACTTGAAGCTGATGATATGATAATGGCTACACAGCTTTCACAATTGCAATATGGATTTATGAAAGACCATATAGTAGAATGGGCACCAATGTACTTACTTAGTGTAAAAAATGAAGCTGGTACTGCATTTTATTTTGATTTAGCTGATTTTGCTTTAGAGTTTATTTTAAGTGACTTTGAGGGTCTGAATCAACTAAAAGAGAATGAGTATAAATATACAGTATGAGTTTACTTACTCTTGATGTTTCAAAATGTGTACATACATCAAATAAATTTGCAATATGTAATAAATGTGTAGAAGCATGTCCAGTAGAGACTATTAAAATCAACGAAGGCATTGTCTCTTTTATTCCCAATGAGTGCGTTGGTTGTGGTGGTTGTGATGCTGTCTGTCCTACTGCTGCCTATGATTTGGATGATTTTAAAGCTATAGATTTTGTTTTTAGTTTTTTAGAAAATAACTTAGAAATTTTAAGCTGTAAGGATGAACTGCCATGTGTAGCAGCTTTAAGTGTAGAAGAGTTATTAAGCTTAGCTTTAATATCACCAAATGATATCATAGCAGATGTTGGAGCTTGTAAAGATTGTTCTATAGGGGCAAAAAATCTACCTCTTATAGAAAATCGCATAGAGGAGGTAAACTTTCTTCTAGAAGCACTCGAACAAGATAAGAAAATTACACTTCAAGAGTTAAATACTGAAGGTAAATTCACGCAAGATACTTTAAGTAGAAGAAAATTACTCTCAACAGAGGGCTTGAAAAAAGTTGTCTCCATCAAAGAACAACTTAATAATGAAGTTCAAGCAAGTGACGATACTCCTAAGGTACACAGTGTTACCACTAGAGACATTGTCAAAATAAAACAAAAGAGTATTCCAGATAGAAGAGGTCTACTTTTGATGGCAATGAAAAGGTCTAAGATACCTGAGATTTATCATACGATAGATATAGACAATATCAGTTTTATTAGTCAAAAAGACTTAGATGAAGAAACTTGTACAAACTGTCAAATGTGTTATAGAATCTGTCCTACAGGAGCACTTAGCTCAGATGCAAAAGCTTCTATCATCAACTTCAATCCACTTTCTTGTGTCCAGTGTCATAGTTGTCATGATGTGTGTGAACCAAAGTCATTGACCAAGAGAACGAGTTTTTCACTTGCATCTTTTTATGAGCCAAAAATCGAAACCTTAGTGCGTTTTAATATTAAGCGATGTGATGAGTGTGGTCTATCTTTTGCCTATAGAGGTGGAGAAGTGATGTGTGATAGATGTCGTGTTGAAGAGGAAGAAGCACATGAATTATGGGGGATTAGGTAGATGGCTGTTGGTTTAGATAGTATAGACACTATGAATGTGGATGATAAGATAAAAAATGAAACAAAACTTTATGGACTTATAGCAGAACATGCTAGTACCAATCGTCTTTTTGTAATGTTAAACAAAATCATTAAAGAAAATAGTAGTGATGCAATGATGATTCCTATGAATATACGAGAGGATGATTTTTATTTTACCTTAGTCAATATGAAAAAATCTCATGTAGATGGTGCATATATAGCTAAAGAATATCAAAAAAGTGCAGTAGAACTTTTAGATGAGGCTGATGAATTTGTTCAAGTATATGATAGATGTGATTTTGTAGTGCGTGATGGTGAAAGACTCATTGGTACATATTTAGAAAAAAATGCTAATCTTCTAGGCGAGGATTTAGCTAAAGAGATATATAAAGAATTTATAAAATAGAGGAGTACGATATGGATATGAAAGATTTGAATGAGTTAAGAGGCGAATTTGAACAGATGCAAAAACGAGCAATGGATCAAGCTTGTGTAGATGATAGTTGCATAACAGAGGCATCAGAAGATTATCCAGACTATTTAAGAGCTATATATGCTGAGATAATGCCACCTGCAAAAAGTGGTATCTACTTTTCAAGATGGGACTTAAAAAGAATGGCATCCGAACTTGACGAGTCTTTTGCTATAGATGTAAGAGAACGCATGTTTAAAAACTTTATGCAGTGGGTTGCTACACCTGACGATTTCCGTTTAGTTATTGGAGAGTTTTCAAAAAATATAGATATGAAATGTGATATATATAGAGAATATAGTGAAAAATATCCATCTACAAAAGAAATTTTTGATACTAAAATCAATAAAGCTGAAAATTCTAAAAAATATTTTGAAAAAGTTTATCAAGAATTTTTTACAGAGGATTAAAAATCTACTCCGAGAAGATCCTCTTCTATATCATATTTTTTTGATGTATCCTTTTTTAATTTTGAGAGATATATAGATAGATTTTTAAAGTCTTTTTGATCTAATGGTTTTACAAATGTAAACATAATTTCTTGCTTTTGCGTCATAGCTATCCCTTTTTTAAAAGCGTTTAATTTTTGTATTAAATAATCTTGTTTTTGATGGGCTAATCGTGGATAGTAACTACTCCCTTCAGCATTTGTACCATGACAATTACTACACCCATGTTCAAAATAAAGATTTTTTCCAAGTGCATAAGCATCTACACTAGTGGCATAAACGGTATACTCAAACAATAAAAATAGTGATAATGCTTTGGGTATCATGATAATTCCTTTAATATTTTAGTTTTGATTTTTTCAAAATTATGTGAAGCTTTATTATATACTATATCTTCTAGTATCTCTGCTTCTTTAGAAAAATTATTTTTATGTTTGCTTACAAGGATAAACAATAGTTTTTTAGCTGTTTTAGCATCTTTTATATCTAAAAAATCTTTAGAGTGTTTTTTTCTTTTAAAAGAAAATGATTGATATTTTGCACTGATGAAGCCACTCATAAAAATGATAATGTAAATCAAAAACTCTTTAAGAGCTTCTACACTTATGAATGGTTTTGTTTGAGGATATTCCTCTTTGTCTAAAAGTAATGCAGTATCAATCTTTGTAACTTGTATAGTATGTTTTTGTGTAGTTAAAGTATAGTATTTACCTGTTTTTGGAGAGTAAGCTTGGAATGTCACTTTGGGTATTGTAAAATTTTCTTTTGCACTTAGGGCATAAATATATTCCCGTTTGAGTGCATTCCCTTGTTGTATATATTTAGAATAGATATCATTGATCTCAGAAAAAATAGTTACATTTTTGATGCTTTTGATAGGTTTTAAATCTGCATCTTCATACCCAACTCCCTCAAGTGTATAGGAAATATTGATAGATTCATATTGATTTATTTTTGTTTTTTGTATATGCTCTTTGAGGGTAAAATCACCAACTAAATCAACCTCTTGTTGAAGTTTTTTTACCATGATATTAAAGGGCTTAATCTTTACTTTTGTATTGTATGTTTGTATAGCAATACTATCATCATGATCATCTACATAACTATGGGCGATAGCTTTGTTACTTGCTGTGCGTATAGTAAAGTTAAAATTGATAGATATTTTTTTTGCTTTTAAAGGAAATACTAGGTAAGTATAAGATGTTTTTGTATCATGATATTTTTTATCATTAATCTTTTTATTGAGAAGTATTATTTTATAGTCATCACTCTTTTTTGGTGCTACTAAAAACATCATATTATCTGTGTGATTATTTTGTTTCGCATGGAAGGTTATTGTAAACGCTTCTTTCTCATGGACTTCAGTTTTATCTGATGTTATGGAATAAGAGGCAAGATTTTTTGCATTAGCGTTTGTTGTCAATAATAAAAATAGCAAAAGTATATTACCAAGGCTCTTTTTCATTTGTATATCCTTTATTGATTTTCTCATATGCTTTATAGGTAAATTTATAATGAGATTTCTTTGTATTGTTTTGTTTGATTTTAGTAAGAGTTTGTTGAGAACTTTTACTAGAACCACTATTATTAGAATGCTTATTGCTTGTTCTATTGGAACTTTTTTTAGACTTACTATTTGTCTTATTTTGTTTATTTTCTTTTTTGACACTACTTTTTTGTTTTGTAATTTTATTGTTAGTCGGCATTATTTTTGAAATATCTTGAGCATTTTTAAGTTTTAATTTTCTGATAAGAGAGAGATTATATAGGGCATCAGCATCATAACCAAAGGCTAGGGTATTGACATAGTATTGTTTAGCTTCATCATAGTGTTTTAGTTGAGCAGCACAGTTACCTAAGTTGTATAAAATTTTTTGTTTTAGTTGGGGGTCTTGTGTACGAATTTGAGTATAAAATTTTACAGCATCTCTGTAGTAACCAGCTTTATAGTAAGCCGAAGCTATATCATAGTAACTTTTGGGAGAGGGTTTAACCTTTTCAAAGAGATAAGCTGCTTTTTTATAATGCTTTTGTTCATACTGTTTGTGTGCTTCTTTAAGATAGTAAAAGTCAAAAAGAGATGCTTGAGACTTATTTGGCATCAAGAGAAATAAAGGTATGAGATAAAGAAATCTTTGTGCTATCTTTGTAATAGATAGAAAATAGAGTAATAAAGCAATACTAAGAGGTATATAAAAAAGTTCTCTATAAGTTCTAACGCGTATTTGCTCTTTTTTTATTTTTTTAGATGCTATATCGTTTGAAAGTTGGTCTATGCTCTTTAGGGAAGTGAGTTCATAGTATTTTCCATCTGTTGCATTGGCTAAATCTATTAGCATTGGGTTAATCTTGGATATGACTATGGATTCATGTGTATCTTTGATGTATCCTCCATCTTTTTTGAGTGCTGCACCTTTTTGAGTAGCAGTTGCTACAATATAGAGACTGATATTGTTTCTTTTTACAATTTTAGCAAGAGTATGAATGTCATGTTCATCGCCCCCATCACTAAAGATAATTAGATTTTTTTCTTTTCGTGAGAGTGTAGCAATACGCTCAAAAAGATTTTTTATGTTTGTACTCTTTGTTAATATATACTTAGGATTGAGTGCATCAAGGGCTAAAAGACTTATATCTGTGTCTGTAGTAGGTGGCGATATTAAAAGCGTAGATGATGTAAAAGCAAAGAGTGTAAATCTATCTTTTGGGTGCTGGTGAATAAGCCTTTTTATCGCTTCTTTAGAGAGAATATATCTACTCGGTTTTAGATCATTAGCCTGCATTGAATAAGAAGCATCAATGGCAATGATATAGTCACGGGAATCAAAATTTTGTTTTACATAACTGTTTTGATAAGCTGGTCTAGCGATAGCTAAAAACATTAGAGAGAGACTAATATACAAAAGTTTTGTTTGTTTATGCTTTTGAGTGGATGGCTGCTTGTTATAGATAAGGTATATAGGTATCAACCCAAAGAGTATCCAGGCGTTAAGAAAAGTCATTTAAACTCTCCTTTTAGAAAGCAGATACAAAAGCAATAAAATCGCAAAAGCCAATGGATAGGTAAAGAGCATCTGTTTGTTAAGATAATGTTGTGAACGAATAAAACTTGGTTCGAGAGCATCGAGCTTTTTATAAACATCTTCTAGTGCATCTTTGTTCTGAGCACTAAAAGAGACTCCTCCTGTATCTTTTGCGATTTTTTGCAAAAGTTTTTTATCATACTCCTTTTCATTTCCAAGTCCAATTGTATATATTTTTATACCAAGTCTTATGGACTCATTTACAGCATCTTTGATTTTGGTTGAGCCACTATTTTGGTAACCATCTGTTATGAGTATTATTATTTTATTTTTTGCCTTTGACTTTGTAAGTAGATCTAAAGATTGTTGCAATCCATCGCCTATAGCAGTAGAATTTCCAGCCATACCGACTTCTAAAAAATCTAACATATAGACTAATGAATGCATATCGTAAGTAATAGGCACTGGACTAAAAGCGTAGGAGCCAAAGACTACTACGCCAACATTGTCATCATATCTACTTGTGACAAATTTTATAAGGAGATTTCGCAAGATGCTAAATTTACTTTTTTTGTATGTCTCATGACTAAATCCACTTTCATTCATAGAACCACTTGTATCAAGTGCAAAAACTAAGTCTCGACCTTTTCTTTGTTGAGACTCTTTAGAATCATAGCTGATAGGTGAAGCTAAAGCTGTGATGAGTAGTGTTAAAATAAGCGAATAAAATAGTTTTTCTTTATTAATCCAATTGGTTTGTTTTGAAAAAAGATAGATATGAGGAAAAATTATTTTTTTTATACTTAGAGGGCATTTGTAGATGCATATAATGAGAGCTAAGAGTAGAAATACAAGGGGGTATTCAAATTCAAAATGCACTAGGAAGCCCACCACATTCTTAGCCATAATCCCCATAGACTGGTATAACCAACCTCAGAAAAAACTAACTCACCCTTTGTATTATAGATAAAAGTAGTAGGGTAGGCGGGTACCTTATATTCCCTTGCCAAAGAGCCGTCCTCATCATTGTAGATTTTATATGAGAGTTGATGGGTTTTCATATATTGTTCCAAAAAGATGTCTGAACCTGATTTTACTGCGATACTAAGCACATCGTAATGATTTGCTATAGTTTGGATATTTGGGGCCTCTAGTTTACATATAGGACACCAAGTAGCCCAAAAGTGGATTAGTAAAGGTTTCTTGCGAGGAAATGTATAGTGCGTACCATTTATAAGTGTAAGGTTTATCTGTTTTAATGGGGTTTTGTTCAAATCTTGAGACTTGTATAGACTTACGATATTGGCAAAGATAGTTATCATCAGTATAAGGAGAACTAGCTCTTTAAAATATTTTATCAGTTTTAGTTTCATAAGTACCTATTCATAAATAATCTTTAATAAACCTATACCATTATCCCTTTTATCATAAAAAATAAAACAGCAGCTATCACTGCAGCAGCAGGTACTGTGATGATCCAAGCTGCTATAATCTTTTTGATAGCATCTCTTTTGACATATTCAACTTTTTTAACTTTTCGGATATGTTTTTTAGTTGTTTTGATAATCTTCTGTTCATCTTTTATCATTTTATAAAGTGCAGCTATGCGTTGAAAGTCTTGAGGTGATTTTTCATCTTTGCCCTCTAAAGTAATCAATTCCAACTTGTAAGCACTTCTTGTTTGTTTCTCACCTTTGATAATCTCTTCATCTTCTTCTATAGAGTTGCCATCATCTCGTAGATGGAGCCACTCTCTTAAAAAACCAACACCAAATATGCCACCAATAGCAATATGAGTTGAACTTACAGGAAGTCCAAGTTGAGAAGCGATGATAACTGTGATAGAAGCTGCCATAGCTATGGAAAAAGCTCTTATCTGGTCTAAATCTGTTATCTCTGAACCAACAGTTCGTATAAGTTTAGGTCCATAGAGTGCTAGCCCTAAAGCGATACCAAGTGCACCAACACCCATAACCCATAAGGGGATAGATGCTTTAGAAGAGATGCCCCCATTGACTACTGCATCGTTAATAGCAGCTAAGGGACCTATAGCATTTGCTACATCATTAGCACCGTGAGCAAAACTTAAAAGTGCCGCAGAAAAGATGAGTGGAATAGTAAAGAGGGTATTGACTGAAGCTTTATTGTTTTCAAGCATAGTGATGCTCTTAGCCAAATTAGTTTTTACAAATAGGTATACAATAATAGCAATAAAACCACCAAGGAGAAGTGCAGTAGTAAAGCTAGGTTTTTTAGTCATCTCTAGTGTTACTAATGGGATAAAATTCAGTATTTCAACTACTTGTGGCCAAATCTTTTTAAGACCTTTTAGCGTAAGATATGTTACAAAAGCCCATGACATAATGGCAACAAAAATGGGCACATAAGTTTTGGCTGCTTGGATTTTATCTTCTTTAAAGACGATAGACTTTTTGATAGAATAAAGAAAGAGTGCTGCAATTACTCCTCCTAAAACAGGTGAAATAATCCATGAAGCGGCAATCTTTGCCATAGTTGACCAAGAGACAATACTAAATCCAGCAGCTGCAATTCCAGCTCCCATTACCCCGCCAACAATCGAGTGTGTTGTAGATACAGGCGCTCGCATTGCGGTTGCGAAATTAAGCCATAATGCAGCAGCTAAAAGAGCAGCCATCATAGCCCAAATAAATGGATCGGGATTTCCACCAAATGCAGAGATGTCGATGATGCCTTTTTTAATGGTCTTGACAACCTCACCACCAGCGATGAGCGCACCACCTGCTTCAAAAATTGCTGCGATAACAATAGCCATAGCCATAGTCATAGCACGAGATCCAACCGCAGGACCTACATTGTTAGCTACATCATTTGCTCCTATATTCATAGCCATATAGGCACCGATAAGTGCCGCAATAGCTAAAAACATATTATTTGATACACCACCATTGTCTAGGAAACTAAATGTTAAAACTCCAATCATAAAAAAAAGAGCAAAACCTAAGCGGATAAAATCAGTACCACTTTTTTTTAATGCTTCGCGTTCTAGTTTTTCTATAGTTGAAATTTCCATCTATTTTTTTTCTACGAGATAAGCTTTGATGATTTCTTGACGCACTAAAGGTCTATCAGCCCCTGAACGACCTAATGTTGCAACATCGTTAAGCTTTTTAAGTGTACCGAGTGATGCTGGTGTAATACGCCCAAAAATTGTGTGTTTGCCATTGAGCCATGGAGTTGGTGCTGTTGTGATAAAAAACTGACTACCATTTGTAGAAGGACCACGATTTGCCATAGCTAAGACACCCGCTTTATCAAAAGTTTTGTCTTTAAATTCATCTTTAAAATCTTTTTTCCAGATACTCTCTCCACCCCTGCCAGTTTCTGTAGGGTCTCCACCTTGAATCATAAAGTTATGAATGATTCTATGAAAGGCAATATGGTTATAGTAGCCCTCTTTAACATGTGTTATAAAATTTTCAACAGCAAGTGGAGCAACATCGGGATAAAGTTCAAACTCAATTTTACCTTGTGTTGTTTCAAAGACCACATCTTGGTGTTTCATCTGAGCAAACAAGCTTAATGTTAGAGCCATAATTAATATTATTTTTTTCATTTTTTTCCTTGAAGTATTTTTTTAAGTTTGTAATTTTATCACACTTTGACTCATAAATAATATAAATAAGATTTTTTCCTATATTAAGAGCACCTTGGAGTTGCTGTTCATCAACTTCATCTATATCGAGCAGGATCGTGATGTCAGCTTTTTTTGTGGAGAGAACCTCATAATCACTCAAGACAACATGGGCATTCTCTTTGATGAAAAATTTTAAATCTTCTTCTAGGTTTATTTTGTTTAAACTATTTGAGATGCATACTATAGTCTCGTTAAGATTATTTTCAGAGTGAGTTGAAATGAGTTGCATAGCTGTTGCAATCGGGTGTGAATTTATAAACTTTATGTTTTTTATTTGTTGATTGGAGATTAGGTGCTGAGAAAAAATCTTTTCTAATATCTCGTTTGTTTGGGTCATTGAATTATCTATAGGTGTACAATCATTGAGTTTTGAGAGTATCTCTTCTTGGGATGAATTACTAAAAATAATTTTTTCATAGGGTAGATAAGTCTGTATATCAGAATGGAGATTATCGTACTCTTCAAAAGTTAGAT
>WFMY01000065.1 GCA_015488855.1 Helicobacteraceae bacterium | reverse complement strand
CTTCCAAGACCAAGAGCATCTAACTCGTTGATGTCCCCTTGTAGCATCTGTGCATCGGGGAACTTGGTTTGTGCATAATTTATAATGGATGCACTATAATCAATCCCTACAAATCGTAACTTTTTGAGAGCATCATCACCCAGCATCTTTTGTATCACCTCAAACTCATCACCCTTGTTGATCCCAAGGTTTAAGATGCTCTTCTTTGAAACCACATCACAAAACTTCAAAGCCTCTTGATAGTAGTAGAGAAAACTAGGTTGTGCCAATTTATTTATGTGAAAAAATTCACTCTCAATGCCATACTTTTCTTGGCTATTTTTCTCTTTGTGAAAACTACTACTCTCATCTAGCTTCGCAAAACTTAACTCTACAAACCCCTCTGAAGCCTCTTTAGGTGTAAGCATTCTATATCTATATATCTGGGCAATATCAACAAAAGCTTTGTACCCCATACTCTCTAAAAGCTCCATACTCGCACGAAACTCTATCTGCTTTACATCATTTTGCTCAACAAAAAATTCAAGCATCTCATAGCTATTATTTAAAATCTCTTTTTTCATAAATATATTATATAATACTTGTATGATAAAAAGAATTAAAAGATTTGCAACGACAAATACCCTTGTCATCCTCGGCATCATCTTAGGAATACTGTTTGGTATATTTTTACCAGAACTTGCACTCAAACAACAAGTTATTGGAACAGCGTTCATCTACTTTTTGAAAATGCTCGTTATCCCTCTTGTTTTTTCGAGTATCTTCGTAGCCATCCTTGGACTTGGCTCACTTGAAGAGCTCAAAGATATTGGTCTTAAAACCATAGGGCTTTACCTTCTCACAACTGCTTTGGCTGTACTCCTAGCTATAGTTGCTATGAATATCTTTGAAGTTGGGGAACTCTCTAGTAGCGTTGGTTTAGAGTTTGCAAAGGCTAAGAGTATAGCACCCTTTTCTCTTGAAGCAATGCTACTAAGTTTTATCCCTACAAATATATTTTCCGCATTTTCTCATGGCTCCATGATGCAAATCATCGTTTTTGCCATCATGTTTGGGGTAGCATCGCTCTATCTCAAACCAAAAGAGCAAGAGCCTATGATAGGTTTTTTCAACGGAGTAGCCAATGCGATGCTTAAAATGGCTGAGTGGATCATCTTACTCACTCCTATAGGAGTTTTCTCCCTCATCTCTTATGTCATTGCCCAGCAAGGTATAGATGTGATTTTAGGTCTTTGGAAATATATCTTGCTCGTCATAGGTGTCATCCTATTCCATGCCATCATCACACTCCCCTCCATTCTTGCTCTTTTTGGTAAAATAAATCCTTACAAATACCTCTTAGATGTGAGAGAAGCACCCATCATGGCATTTTCTACTGCATCTTCAGCGGCTACACTCCCTGTCTCTATGCGGATTGCTCAGGAGATGGGTGATGTGGACAAGAAAACTGCCTCTTTTGTTCTCCCTCTTGGTGCAACAGTCTCTATGGATGGGACAGCTGCATATCTCAGTATAGCCGTTTTATATATAGCAAATTTGGCTGGAGTTGATTTGAGCTTTGGGGATCAGGTTTTACTTGGGGTTACTGTAGTGGCTCTGAGTGTTGGAGTTGCTGCACTTCCTAGTGCATCTTTGGTGATGATGGTGGTCATCCTCAACCAACTTGGACTTCCTACCGAGTACATAGCCGTCATAGTAGCAGTCGATAGGATTCTTGACATGTGTCGAACTTCACTCAATGTCACCTCTGACTTGGTTGTTACAAAGATAGTGGATATTTATGCAAAACAAGAAAAATAACATATTTTTAACGCATCTACACTATAGTTTGCTATAATACAAATTATCAATTAAGCATATACGAGGTCCTTATGAAAAATGTAATAATACTTGGTGGTGGTTTTGCTGGAGTTGAAGCTGCAATATACCTGAGAAAAGCGTCTTACAATGTCACTCTCATAAGCAATAGAGAATACCTCTATGTTTATCCTACCTCTATCTGGATACCTGTTCATAAAGCAGAGTTTGAAGACAACTGTATAGAGTTAAGTATGCTAAGCAAGGCACATGGTTTTGATACTATCATCGATAGTGTTGCAAATATCAGTGCCAAAAATCAAGAGGTAAAACTTGCAAGTGGAAAAATTATCAAAGATTTTGACCATCTCGTCATAGCAATGGGTGCTTCAAAGATGAAACATAAAGGCTTAGAAAACACTCTGTCTATCTGTGGAGAGCCTACTCTTTCTCTTGAGATACGGACAAAGCTTGATGCACTTGTAGTAAAAGGTTCTGGAGAGATTTGTTTTGGTTTTGGCGGTAATCCAAAAGATACCTCTGCTGTACGAGGTGGACCAGCATTTGAGTTGCTTTTTAATACGCACAATTATCTTAAAGACAAAGGCATCAGAGATAAATTTAAACTGACATTTTTTGCACCCATGGCTGAACCAGGCAAAAGAATGGGTCCAAATGCTCTAAAGATGATGGCAAAATACTTTAAAATGCTCGACATTCACCAACATTTTGGTAAAAAAATTAAAGCGTTTGAAGCAGATGGCATAGTGTTTGAAGATGATTCAAAACTTCCATCTGACTTTACCATGTTTATCCCAGCAGGTGATGGACATGATGTGATCAAAGATTCAGACCTACCTTTAAATGAAGCAGGCTTTATCAAGATAAATGATTATGGCAAGATAGTTTTTGAAAATGATGACTCAATGCCTACAAACTTTTATGCCATAGGTGATACTGCGGCTTTAGAGGGTGCAGATTGGCGCGCAAAACAAGGTCATATTGCAGAAGTGATGGCTAGAAATGTAGCCAATAACATCATCCAAGTCGATAATGGCTGGAGTAATTATAAAGGTTATACTGAACACATAAACATACTCTGTGTCATGGATAGTGGGGATGGGGCTTCGTTTATCTACCGTGATGCGAAAAAAGCTTACATGGTTCCGATGCCTATCTTTGGTCACTGGCTCAAAAAAGCTTGGGGCAAATACTTCAAGTATTCAAAATTAGGTAAAATCCCAAGACTTCCAGGGATGTAGAGAGATTAAGAAGATCTCTCTTTTCTCTTTTGCTTCATCTTTATCTTCGCAAGTTCACGCATATCTTCTGTAGCGTCACTCTCATCCATGATCTCTACACCTAAAACAGTCTCAACACAATCCTCTAAAGTAACAATACCCTCAGTTTGATCGTAGTTATCCATCACTAAAAACATGTGATCCTTTTTCGAGATAAACAGATCGAGTGCCTTACTAACAGGGATGTTTTCATTGATAGAAAACATATCTTTTTTTATGGATGTTAGAGTTACACTATCATCTTTGAGTGCCTGTTCAAAAATCTTTTTTGTAAGCACTATTCCTGTGACATCTTCGATAGAATCATGAAAAATGGGGATACGAGAAAAATTAAAAATCTCTTGCTCGTTATCTATAATATCTTTAAGTATGCGTTTCTCATCAAGAGCAAAAACAACACTCCTTGGGGTAAGGACATCCCCTATCTTGATATCGTCTAGTTTTAAAATATTTTCTATAAAATCAGATTCTTTTTCATCTATAACACCCTCATCCTCACTGATAAGCATAGACTCTAAAAGTTCATCTTTTGTGAGTGTATTTGCCGCCTCATTTCCTGCTGAGATCTTATTTGTGATAGCGAGAGTCATGATGATGATGGGGTAAGTTATCCAGATAAAGATACGGATAAGCTGAGCTGAAAATGGTGCCAACTGTTTCCAATACACTGCCCCTATTGTTTTAGGGATAATCTCACTTAAAAAAAGAATCGCAAAAGTCATCACTACAGAGATGATAACAACTGCTTGATTTCCAAAAAGCACAGCTGCTTGCGCCCCAACTGCTGCGGCTCCCAAGGTGTGAGCAATAGTATTTAATATAAGGATAGATGCTATTGATTTGCTAATGTTAGTTTTATGTGAACGGAGTAACTTCCCAATATTTGGTTTTTCTTTTTCTAATACTGAAACATATGACATATTGACAGATAAAAGAACAGCCTCTAAAACAGAGCAAACGAACGAAATGCCCACTGCTGCGAAGAAATATAATAATAGTAAATCCAAGTTTTACAAGATCCTTAAAGTAGTATCCAAGTTGCAAGCCCTAAAAAACTAAAGAAACCTACAACATCGGTAATGGTAGTGAGTATCACTGTACTCCCTATAGCTGGGTCAATATCCATCCGTTTTAGAAACAAAGGGATAGAAGCCCCAAAAAAGCCAGCCATCACAAGGTTGATAATCATACTCAGAGCGATAACAATGCCCAAGTATTTTATATCAAACCAAAAAGCGGCAATAATTCCTATAATTATAGCGAAGAAAAAACCATTTAACAAAGAGATTGCTACCTCTTTTTTGATAATACGATAAGCATCCCCTTGTGAGATATCACCAAGAGCTAGTTGTCTCACAACAACAGTAAGACTTTGTGTCCCTGCATTACCGCCCATGGAAGCAACTATGGGCATAAGTATGGCAAGAGCCACCATGTTTTGCAAAGTGTCTGCAAAAAGTGCTATAACCAAAGAAGCAGCTATAGCTGTAAAGAGGTTGATACCGAGCCACGAGGCACGCTTACGACCCGCTTTAAACACTTCTTCATCCTCTTCTGCTTCATCATCAACACCAGCCAAATGATACATCTGCTCAGTAGCATGTTCATTGATGATATCGTAAATATCATCTGAAGTGATACGCCCAACAAGGATGCCATACTCACTCACAACAGGCATAACAGAGAGGTCATACTCTTCAAAATAATGTACAACATCTTTGATGTCTTCTCTATCACGGGCTACTTTTGGATCGAAATGCTCATCTAAATTTTCTATGTTTTGCAGAAGTGTTTTATTAAAATCAAATATGAGCAAATCATCTAGCCCTATTGCGTAAAGAAGCTTATTATCCTTTGTTGTGATGAAAAGATTTTGAACATTTTCTATCTTATTTTCTTTTCTTAACCTTGCAAAACGGTGGATAACCTCTTGGACTACCTCATCTTTAAAGGCAGTAAAAACTTCCAGTTGCATGTAAGCACCAGCTTCATCTTCTTCATATGATTGAAGCTTAGAAATCTCTTGCTGGTCTTCTTCATCAAGAGTCTCATACACCTCTTGGGCAACCTCTTCGTCTATCTCATGAAGTTCTTGCATAAACTCATGTTGATCATCTGACTCGAGTTCTGTAACAGCATGAGAGAGTTCATCAACACTTAAGTTTTCAACCACATCGTCAAAAAGTCTATCAGGCAGAGCAAGAGCGACATCCCCTAAGAGGTCTTTTGGTACAAGCTTGAGTGCCACTGAGAAGGTATCATCATCTAATTGCTTCAGTATTTGTGCTATATCTGATGGATGCATCTCACTCGTTGAGTGAGAGTCTATATACTCTTGTAGTTTTTGCATGTTGAAATTATAGCTAAAGATTTAAGTAGTTTCGACTAGAGGAGCGCAGAGTGAAAGGCTGATGGCAAAACTAAATGTAATGGAGTTCAATAAAGAAAGAAGCTGTAGCCTTTCTTTTGTCTTTGTTTTTTATATTTATATACTCCATCTAATTCTAGGACTATACGATAGTAATTTTCATGTACTCCAAAACTTATCTTTTTATAGTAAAGACCCTTTAGTTTTTTTACTTGAGAGTTCATGTTTAACTCTTTTTGAAAATCCATCACTATTCTATGGGGTTTAGTAAGTAAAAAGTCTCTTATCATAAAATCACTTGTAATAACTCGAATCTCTTTATCTTTTTTATAGAATGTTATAAAACCAAGATTATAAAATTGAGTGAATTTTTTCTTTTTGGATTTTAATTTTTTTGGTAGTTCTTTGGTTTTTTTAGTATGGAGTTCACCCATGCTTTGTGAGATAAAGATTGGAAGATGCCAGTCTACTGCATTGTTGAGTTCTATAAAAATATTTTGCGTTGAGCCATCAAGGTTGAGAAACTCTACTGTTACTTTTTTGATAGCCCTTGCCTGAGAGGGGATATCGATGGCAGCTCGTTTTAAAAGGGGTAATGCTCTCTTAGCATTTGAAGTATAAGAGAGATCAACTTCCCCTTTAGTTGGGAAAAATGGATTATCTCTTGCATCAAGCATTAAAACCAAAAAAAATATTAAAAATATTACTCTACTCAAAATTACCTCTTCATAAATTAGTGTGCCGATATCTCATTTAACTCAAAATACTCTTTTTGCAACTCTGCATTTTCACTTTTAAGTTGTACTATCTCACTTTGAAGATAAGTTTCATAATCCTCTATTGATAGAAGAACTTCTAAGGAATTATCACCAAACAAAAGTATCCCTATGTATATACCAGAGCTCAGTACAATCAAAAGTAAAACGAAGAACTTCCCAAGAGATAAACCAAGATATTTCTCAGTTATGCTTTGAGAGTTGTCTATCTCCTCATAAAGTTCTTCTGTATTCATAGTATATCTTAACTAAAGATTGCTGAACCTAAATATTCACCATATGCAACTTCGTTTTCTATCTCTAAAAGACGGTTATATTTAGCAGTTCGCTCACCACGAGCAGTCGAACCAGTTTTAATCTGACCACAGTTAAGTGCTACAGCAAAATCGGCTATAAACGCATCTTCACTCTCCCCAGAACGGTGACTCACAACACAAGTATAACCATTTCTCTGTGCAAGACGCACAGTTAACATCGTCTCACTTACAGAACCGATTTGGTTTGGTTTGATAAGAATAGAGTTTGCGATACTCTCACGGATACCTTTTGCTAAGATGTTCGCATTTGTCACAAAAAGGTCATCACCAACGATTTGGATTTTATCGCCAAGCTTCTCTGTCATAAGTTTAAAACCATCCCAATCATCTTCAGCCAATCCATCTTCAATAGATACAATAGGATACTTTTCACATAAAGCAACATAATAATCAACCATCTCAGCACTTGTTAGTGATTTGCCCTCGCCTGTCAGTTCGTATTTTCCATCTTTATAAAATTCGCTACTTGCAGGATCCATAGCGATTGCTATCTCTTCTCCAGCTTTATATCCAGCTTTTTCTATAGCTTCCATGATAATCTCAATAGGCTCTTCATTTGAGCTCAAGTCTGGTGCAAAACCACCCTCATCACCAAGGGAAGTTGAATGCCCTTTTTCTTTCAATATAGCTTTTAGATTATGATACACTTCAGATGATGCACGAAGAGATTCTGCAAAGTCTTCAAAGCCTATAGGCATAATCATATATTCTTGAAAATCAACTGAATTATCAGCATGAGAACCACCATTGATGATGTTAAGCATAGGTGTTGGGATAACCATAGCATTCGCACCACCTAAGTAGCGGTAAAGAGGGATGTCGAGAGAGAGGGCTGCCACGCGTGCTACAGCCATAGAGACACCTAGGACTGCATTTGCACCTAAATTGCCATAATTTTCAGTACCATCTACCTCTTTCATAAGGGCATCAACCATAGCTTGGTTAAAAGGTGAATGTCCAAGAAGTGCATCTGCGATGGGTCCATTAATATTTTCAACAGCTTTAAGAACACCTTTACCCATGTAGCGATCACCACCATCACGAAGTTCTAGTGCCTCTCTTTTGCCTGTACTTGCACCTGAGGGGACTATTGCACTTGCTTTTGTGCCATCGCTTAACTCTACTGTAGCTTTTACAGTTGGATTACCACGAGAGTCCATTACTTCTATTGCGCTAATGTTGTCTATGAACATATAATTGCCTTTATATATAGTATATTTTTTTGCAATTTTACCTAATTTTTGTTAAAAGTTGGTTTAGTCCTTTTAGCTATGACTATTCTTGGTCTGCTTCTGCTATCTCTGAAGTATCCATTGTCATAAGAGTACTCATACCCATTGCATCTCTTATCTTCTTTTCTATCTCATTGGCTAACTCAGGTTCAGCTTTAAACTTGAGCTTCACATTTTCTCTACCTTGACCAAGTTTATCTGCACCGTATGAGAACCATGCACCAGACTTATCTACTATGTCGAGTTTTACACCATAGTCCACTAGTTCACCCTCTTTAGAGATACCCTCTCCAAACATGATGTCAAACTCAGCTTGACGGAAGGGTGGTGCTACTTTGTTTTTGATAACTTTAGCTTTAACACGGTTACCTATCTGACTTTCACCCTGTTTGAGCGAAGCGATTCTACGAACATCTATACGAATAGATGCATAAAATTTCAATGCATTTCCCCCTGTAGTTGTCTCTGGAGAACCATACCCCATCATCCCAATCTTCATACGAATCTGATTGATAAAGATGATGGTACAGTTCATCTTTGAGAGGACACCTGTGAGTTTACGAAGTGCTTTTGACATGAGTCTCGCTTGAACACCCACTTGCTGGTCTGTCATCTCACCTTCAAGCTCTACTTTTGGAGTAAGTGCCGCAACAGAGTCAATAACGACTAGGTCAACTGCACCACTTCTTGCAATGGTTTCGACAATATCTAAGGCTTGTTCACCGTAATCTGGTTGAGATACTAAAAGATTGTCTATATCGACACCTAAGTTTTTTGCATAGATAACATCCAAAGCATGCTCTGCATCGATAAAAGCACAAACACCCCCAGATTTTTGACACTCAGCAGTTATCTGCAAGGCAAGTGTAGTTTTTCCTGAACTCTCTGGTCCATATATCTCAGTGACCCTTCCTTGAGGGATACCGTTAATGCCCAGTGCCAAATCAAGTCCTAATGAACCTGTACTTATAGACTTAATAGGTACTATATCTTTATCTCCAAGACGCATCAATGCACCTTTTCCAAAAGCCTTATCTATTTGTTTCATCGCTAAGTCGAGTGATTTTTGTTTATTTGCATCCATATTCTATTTCCCTTTGAATTTTTCCTATTATAAGTAAAATTTTTATATTTTACTAAAAATATGGCATTTTGTCATACTTTTTGTTTATTTTTTTATTAAAACCATTTTTGAACAATCTGTTCTGTCATCTTTGAGTATAAAACTGAAAGTTATTTCGACCTTCATCTTTTACCTTGTACATAGCCGAATCTGCACATTTCAATAAATCACGAAGGCTTTCACCGTCATCAGGATAGATACTAATCCCTATACTACTAGATACATACAGAGTATGCCCCTCGATGCTCAATGGTTTTGCTAAAACTTTTAAGATTTTATTTGCGAAAGAAACTGCATCTTGACTCTTTTGGATATTTTCTATAGTGAGAGTAAACTCATCTCCACCTAAACGAGCAAGGCTATCTTCTTCTCTAATGACAGAATGCAATCTTTTTGTCGTTTCTTTTAGCACCTCATCGCCAGCTTGATGCCCTAAAGAGTCATTTATCTCTTTAAAATGGTCTAGGTCTATAAAAAATAACGCTACTTTCTTTTTAAGGCGTTTGGCTTTTTTGATGCTTTGTTCTAACCTATCATTAAAAAGTACCCGATTGGCTAATCCAGTAAGAGCATCATGGTGTGCTTGGTATTTAAGCTCTTCTTTTTGTTGTAGAAGGTTGCGTTGTAAGTTTTTCTTCTCAGTAACATTTCGTATCACTTCCATCTTACTGATAGTACCATCGGAGTTTTTGATAGAAGTAGCAACGATATCAAATGATTGTCCATTTGGTGTTGTTGGCTCATAAACTACTTTTTTATTTTCATGAATCACCTCATGAAGTTTGCAGTAGGAACAAGGCTTATCGAGGTTTACCACTGAGGAATAGCAAGTTTTATTTGTCTGATCTCCAAACCATTTTTTCATAGTGTTGTTCATAAAACGCACTGTAAAATCATCATCAACAACAAAGATACCTATATCTATCTTATCTATCACATCCATATACTGTTGAAGATTGTAGTTTGTTTCTTGGAGTGCTTTTTGTACTTTTTTTCTTTGTGTGATCTCAACAATAGTCCAAAGCACTTCTTCTTCTTCGTTGCGTATAAGATCACCAGAGATATGTACCCACATAAGCGTTCCATCTTTTTTTTTAAACTGATAGTCTAAATCCACAGGCTTTCCCTCTAAGACGAAAGAAAAAGCTTTTTCTCTAAATTCTAAAAAACTCTTTTGTGAGATATGAAATATTCTAGCATCAGCTGCTAAAAGTTCTTCTTTGGAATAACCACTCATTTTACATAAATAGGCATTTACAAATAAATTTTTTCGTTCATTATCTGCAACTAATATACCCACATGGGAACTATCAAGAAGTTGTTCTATCCAAGTTTCTTTAAAAAAATTTTCTTTTTTAATCATAACAGCATTATAAAATAATTTTGATTAGGTTATACTTTATCGACTGCAGATAGCTCTGCGATTTGCTTCATTCCCAGTAAGTGTTGGCACGAGATTATCTCCCATCGGGGATGATGGGAAGGAGGGAAAAATATCTATATAGGTAACACACGAATATTTGAAGAGAGTTTCTCTTTGAGTGTTGATTCTATCGCATAAAGCGTTCCTGTTGCACTTGATGCACAACCATTGCAAGCGCCTAAATATCTGATGTAAATATCTATGTATTCATCAGTAGGCTTGATATCGATAACCTCCATATCTCCACCATCCATCACAAGAAACTGACGAACAGAGTCATCGATGATGGCATCTACAGCTTTGATCTGTTGGACAAGTGTCATATCTTCAAACTTACTTTCACCAGATGCACTTGCATCTGCAGCTGCTTTCATCTTCTCTTCATCCATCTCTCTGCGTGTATCACGGAGGATATCTACAAGGTAGTATTCTCTCTCTTCATGCCCACCAGGTTTGATACAACTTTTACAAAAACCACCAGCTTTTGTATAGTCTGTAATCTGCTCAATAGTTGTTAAGTCATTTAACTTGATAACCTCTTGAAGTGTCTTTAAAGAAACACGAGCACACTCGCACACGATGATTTCCTCTTCAAAACTTTCACTATCTACACCCATGTAAAGACCAGCAGCTTTTTTGATAACATCATAAGCCATCACTGAACAGTGCATCTTTTGAGGTGGTACTGCAGGGGTCTCAGGGTCATCACGAAGAGCCATCTCAACATCTATATTTGTTATCTTTACAGCTTCTTTAACAGTTTTACCGATGCAAAGCTCAGTCATAACATCACTTGATGCAATAGCAGTACCACAACCAAAAGATTTAAACTTTGAGTTTACAATCGTATCTGTTTTTGAATCTATCTCCCAATAAAGACGCACCGCGTCTCCACAACTCTCAGCACCAAAGTCTGCAACTATAAGTTTGTGACCTCTCGCCTGTGCATCTGCTTCAAAAATCTCACCTTGATGAAGGGGATTATTCATTAATGTTGTTACTTTATCTGAATACGCATCCCATAAAGATTCGCCTAATATATCTGCTTTTGCCATAATATCTCCTTTTACTTGTCATCCTGAAGTTGTACCACAAGGGTATTCAGGAACTATTTTTAGTGTAGTTCACACTCTTGAACTTCGCCACCTACAGTTGGTTGCTGTTTTGCAAAAGATGAAGAGATAGCTCTTAATCTTGCAACAGCTTCTTTAAAATGGTTAATAGTATAATCAACCTCTTCATCAGTTGTAAATCTCGAAAGGCTTAAACGGATACCAGTATGAGCTAACTCATTGTCAGCCCCGATAGCAAGCATTACCGTATTGGCTTCTAAATCCTCAGATGCACATGCTGAACCTGTTGAAGCTCCGATTTGACCATTGTTAAGATCCCAAAGCATTCCCTCACCCTCAACACCTCGAATAGAGATAAGGATAGTATTTGGCGTGCGATTCCATCTTTCACCAACTACAAAAGTATCACTCAACTCTACTAGAGCATCTTCAAGACGGTCTCTTTTTTCTCTGATTTTTGCACCAGTTATCTCAATGTTTTCTGTTGCAAGCTCGATCGCTTTTCCCATACCTACTATATATGGGACATTGAGTGTACCAGAGCGACGACCACCCATATGTTCACCACCATGTAAAAGTGGAGTGAGCGCTTGAGAGTCTTTGATATAAAGAGCACCAATCCCTTTTGGACCATGAAATTTATGTGCAGACATACTGATAAAATCAACATGTACTTTTTGCAGATCTACTCGTATCTTGCCAACAGCCTGCACTGCATCAGAGTGAAAAAGCACACCTTTTTCTTTACATATCTCACCAATCTCAGCGATAGGAAAAATCATCCCTGTTTCATTTGAAGCCCACATTATAGATACTAAAGCAGTTTTTTCAGTGATGAAACCTCTTACAGTCTCTGCTTCTACTATACCCTGATCATTTACAGGTAAGTAGGTTACTTTCACACCTTGTTCCTCTAAGAACTTACAGGTTGAGAGCACTGATGGGTGTTCAACTTCAGAAGTGATAATATGGTTTTTATCTCCATTTACTATGTAGTCTGTAAATATAGATTGTAAAACCCAGTTGTTTGACTCCGTTGCACAGCTTGTAAAAATTATGTCATCTGCATCGCTTGCATTGATGGCTGTGTAGACTTGGTCTATCGCCTTTGAGATTGCTGGGTGTGATGCTGTACCAAACTTGTGAAGTGAGTTAGGGTTACCATAAATCTCACTAAAAAAAGGCATCATCTCTTGTACAACAAGTGGATCTACCATCGTTGTTGCATTATTGTCTAAATAAACTTGCATATATTATTTCCTTTTCAAAAACAAAATCACTTCAATTTTGATAGTGATTTTTAATTCGGACTATTTTTGTCTTCTTTTACTTTTGACATGATAGTGCTTTTGTTATTATGTTATGCTTAAGCCAACTTAGACTAATGTTTTTTTTAAGGTATAATTATACTTCACTTACAAAGGAAACCCAATTTATGTGCAATTTTGACAAACAAAACGACGATACAAAACTACTTATACACCTCTTTATGAAAAAAAGTGCAGATGCACTTGGTGGAACAAACTTCTTACTCAAACTCATCGAGAGCATGAAAGAGCAAAAACCAAATGCTCTCATTCATAAAAATAGATTCATAAAATCCGATGAAGCTACTATAGAATGGAATAAAACTGTTTTTAAAGATAAGTTTGATGTTTTAGAAGAAGTTATCCGCTCTCATAAAAGCAGTGAAGAAACTAACTTTAACATCCTAGAAAATGAAAGTGCAAAAAAAGCGAAGAAAATTTTAAATATGGTAAAAACTCTCGTACCTATCGAGTTTATCATCACACCACTTGGAAGCTCAGAGCAGAGTGGATTTAATTTTAAAGTATTTGATAAGGTAGAAAACAACTTCGCAAGCCTCAACCCTATCTTTGTAGCCATGTTTTTTTGCTCAACAGAGTTTACGAAAAAAGCTTTAAAGTTAAAACTATAAACTTTTTAAAGTAAACTAAAGATATAAT
>WFMY01000064.1 GCA_015488855.1 Helicobacteraceae bacterium | reverse complement strand
TAAAGGTCAAGCGAAGGGCTTGGGGGATTTAAAAGAGTTGGTTACGCAAACAAAAATTAAAATTTTTGGATTGGGTGGCGTTGTAGATAAGTCAAGTGTAAAAGAGATCGAAAAAACCAATGCTTATGGTTTTGCATCAATTCGTTATTTTTATCATGATGCTCTTGATTGAGCATCATTAAATACTAATAAAACCCTGCATCTGGCAACTTTCCACCAATAATTTTTGGATTGTTTTCTTTTAATACATTGAAAAAGAATTCTAAGTCTTTTTTTGCATCTTTTGCACTAACATCCTTAAGTTGCACATAACCTAAACTATCTGTAACAGCATCTGCACCTAACATCGGAATATATTTATGAACTAGTTCGCCAGCTTCTTTTGGATGAGTTTTATACCATTTAAGTGCTTTTGCATACTCTTCGTTGAATCGTTTAACTACATAGGGATCAATTTTGCCAATCGTTGCAATACCCGCTTGTGGGATTTTGGCTTCAATATGAAAAACTTCTCCCCACTCTTTTTGTAGATTAGCACTTCTGTACAAATCTGGTGCTATAAGTTTTAGGGGAAATGAGTGTGTCTTTCTTAGTGCCATAGAGATGGCAGGTTCAACTAAAAGTACATTGTCAGCTCTTCTTAAAATCAACATTTGCATAGCGTCAATAGGTGAACTTACATACCTTATTTTAAAATCTTTCTTAGGGTTAAGCCCTTCTTTCTTAGCAATCTCTTGAAAAACTATATCTGGCATATCTCCACGAAAAGGCATTACGATTTCACATCCTTTAAAGTCAGCTAAGGTTTTTTTGTTTTTATCTCTTGTGAGCATTCCTAAAATACCCCAAACCGAAACATTTTGAAGTTTTATATCGACACCTTTATTGTAAAGGTTTGCTGCTACATTTGTAGGGATTGCAATAAAGTTTACTTGACCTCTTAGTGTCAAAGCACGAAGCTCATCTGGTGATTTCCACATAATAAATTTAATATTTTTTGTAACATCATCTAAGGCACCACTGTCTATCATTCGAAATAGCGGGTGTGATACACTTGCCATAGGACCACTTAGAGTAAGTGTATCCAATTTTTTAAAATTATTTGCATTGAGTAGTGATACTCCTAGCAAACAAAATATTATAACTTTTTTTATCATGAATTTTCCTTTGTTGATACTAATTATCATATTCTTAACCCAAATTTTAGCACTCTTGCTCTTAAATAAAGATTAAACTGATATTTACTATCAATATTAACAGAGTTTAAGCTTGAAAATAATATACTTTGATATTAATTATCACTAGAAGGAATATTAAATGAAATTTCTATTTAAAATACTAAAAGATTTCCCTGCCTATCTTTGGAGTGGATGGGGTGCTATAGCTTCTACTCTTCTTTTTATAGCACTTTGGGATCTGGGTAATCAAGTATATGGTAACTTAGTTTTACCATCACCACTTGAAACATTCAAAACACTTTATATAATGCTCCAAGACAAAGATGTTTGGCAACAGATAGATATTACACTCTATCGTGCTTCAGTTGGGTTTGGGTTATCTTTGCTTTTTGGTTCTATCTTAGGACTGATCGCTGGTTTTTTTGCAACTGCATCTATGATGAGTCGTCCTATTGTCACGATCTTAGTTGGTATGCCACCTATTGCTTGGATAGTATTGGCAATGATATGGTTTGGTATGGGGGATGAGACAGTAATCTTTACAGTAGTAGTTGCCTCTTTTCCTATTATATTTGTTGGCGCGCTTCAAGGTACTCGTACGCTTGATGGAGATTTAAAAGAGATGGCAGAGAGTTTTGGATTTACTTGGTATATGAAATTTTTTGATGTCTATTTCCCACACATCTTCTCTTATATATTTCCTGCTTGGGTAAGTGGTCTTGGAATGGCTTGGAAGATAGTTATCATGGCGGAACTTCTTGCTACGAGTGATGGGATGGGTGCAGAACTTGCAATCGCAAGAAGTCAGTTAGACACTCCTACTGCCTTAGCTCTTGTAACAATCATGATAACTTCACTGATGTTTATTGAGTATATTGTTTTAGAGCCTATAAAAAGAGAGGTAGAGTTATGGAGAGCTTAGAAGTTAAAAATCTTACACACCATTTTGGATTTACAGAGATTTTACACAATATAAACTTTACTCTTAAAAAAGGAGAGGTGTTAAGCGTAGTAGGTCCTAGTGGTGGGGGAAAGACAACTCTGCTTCATCTCTGTGCTGGATTACTTGATGTTGAAGAGGGAAGCATACAAAATAGTTTTAAGAGTACCGCTTTTGCATTTCAAGAGGGGAGACTTTTGCCTTGGAAAAATGTTATTGACAATATTGCTGTAGGTCTTTTAGCAAAAGGTGAAAAAAAAGATGAAGCCTTGAAAAAGTCTCAAAAGATAGCTTTAGAATTTGGCTTGGAAGAAGAGGATTTTACAAAGTATCCAAAAGATTTAAGTGGAGGGATGAAACAAAGAGTAAATTTTGCTAGAGCTTTAGTAACCAAGCCCTCTTTACTTTTTTTAGATGAACCTTTTTCTGCTTTAGATATAGGTCTTAAAAAAGAACTTTATGCTCACTTACTTGATAGTTGCAAAGAAAATGAGATGAGTATTCTTTTTATTACCCATGATTTGATGGAAGCAATTCGATTGAGCGATAAAATACTACTTTTAAAAGCTGACCCTGGGCATATAGTAAAAACCTTTGAGTATGATACACCAAACGATAAAAGAGAAGAAATCTTTATCTATGAACAAAGTGCAAAAATCTTACAGGACAAAGAGATCATAGATACTTTTGAGTTAAATACACTGGAGCTAATATAATGACTAAAGATCAACAAGAAAAATTACACGCAACAAATCACTACTTATACTACCCTGATGAAGACAACATCCCTCCGTACTTAGCTTACGGTTTTCGTCCTATATTTCTACTTTTAGCTCCCTACCTTGTTATCTCTATGATACTTTGGGGGTTTGTCTGGAGTGGGTTTTTACACATACCCTTTATGGACAATCCTATACAATGGCATGTTTATGAGATGATTTTTGGGATATTAACTGCTGGTGCGATGGCATTTTTAACTACAGGCTTACCTGAACTTTTTCCAGGGATGGTTCCTTTTGTAGGAAAACGGTTAAAGTATATCATGATACTCTGGATAGCAGGAAGAGTTAGTTTTTGGTTTATAGACATCACAGGGGTCTATCTCACTGCTATCTTAAATCTTGCAATGCTAGCTTGGCTTATCTGGTTTGCTAAAGATGCTGTCTTAGATAAACTTCAACGACATGCGTCCATTGGATATACATTGGTAGCTCTTTTTGTGATAGAAAGCTGGTTTTTTAGCTCAGTTTTAGGGTGGAGTACAACTGATAGCATGGAAATTTTAAAAGTAGCACTTGGTGCAAATGTGGTGCTAATCCTTCTTGCAATGAGAAGAGTAAATATGGAAGCAGTGAATGAACTCATGGAAGATAAAGAGATAGATGATATCTACATATCTCGCCCACCACTTACAAATCTAGCAATATTTTGTGTGACACTTTTTACAATAGTTGAATTTTATTATCCAAATAATTCTGCTTTGGGGTGGATTGGTTTAGGAACAGGGGCTGCAATATTGGCAATCACAAGTGATTATAATCTAAAAGATAAATTTATACTCAACCAAGCTTTTGTTATCTACTTTTACACTATATATATCTTATTTTTTATTGGTTATGGGCTTATGGGCTGGGATATCTTATTGGGAGAGCCTTATGATATAAATAGTTTTAGACATTTTATTACCGCAGGTGGATTAGGTATAGCT
>WFMY01000063.1 GCA_015488855.1 Helicobacteraceae bacterium | reverse complement strand
CTACAAAAAAAGACTACCAGAAATAATAAAAAAATATAAAAATCATCCAAGGAATAAATGGTTTAGAGCATGGATGCTCTACTTTGTGGCATTAGGATTTATACTTATTCCTATCTTTATAATTAAAGCACTTAAAGCTTTTTTTTAAGTGGCAACTTATTATAAAGATAACAAAAACGAGGAGCGAATATTTTCCCCTAACGGAAAATATCGCTCTCGACAATCGTTATACTCACAAGGAACATTAATTGGCACAAGTAAAAATATATGGTTTAAAAATTAGTCTTGATAAAATAAAAAGTGAATTGTCGGACATCATTCACCAATGTATTGTTGAATCTTTATCCTTCCCAAAAGATAAGAAATATCATAGGTTCATATCACTTCAAAAAGATGAGATGATATTTCCTGATGATAAAAGTGAACAATACACTATAATTGAAATTATGATGATGGAAGGTCGAGAAGTTGAAACTAAAAAAGATTTAATCAAGTCATTATTTAAGAACATTCACCAAAAATTGAATATTGAAAATAGTGATTTAGAAATTTGTATCATCGAGAGTCCAGCTTCAAACTGGGGTTTTAGAGGTATGACAGGTGATGAAATAAAACTCAACTATAAAGTAAAAGTATAACAAATCGTAGTAGAGAAATAAGTGACCTAGCCGCGTTTATTTCGCTATAATTTTTAAAAGAAAAAAACTGTTAAAAAGTTGAGAGATAAAATGAGGTCACTTATTTCTATACTCGACCGTTAAGTAACAACACACAAAAGGAATAAATTTACATGTCACAACAACTAATTCAAGCTTTAATTAAAGAAGAAGAAAATCTATATTTAGAATATAAGTATAAATGGTATTGGGATAAAGGTGTGAGAGCACAAGAATCGCAATGGGGAGAATTTCTTAAGGATTTTGTTGCACTCGTAAATTGTACTGAAAAATATGTGGAAGATAATAAATACTTAATTATTGGAATTGATGAAAATGAAGTTTCATTAGATAGCAGATTAATTCATACTGAATTAAGTGATAGTAATTTTCCCACTTTACAAAGCTTAAAAGAAAAAATTATTGATAAATTAAATACTTTTTTTAGAATAGATATTGATAAATCAAATGTATTTGATAATTTTACAATAGATTATTACACTATTAAATATAATGTCTCCACTTGTCAAGACTACTTAACCCAACATTCGGGACTGTTCAAAAATCTGTGTCAATCGGGTAAAATAACAATTACTCAAGGAAACACAGATGAAGATAGAAATAGATGTAGAGCAATTTGCTCGTGATATGAAGTCCGGTAAAAGTATCGGTGGCAAAGATGGAGCTTTAGGCTCTTTAATTAAACAACTTACAGAAGCTGCCCTTGCAGCAGAAATTGACTCACACTTAACTCAAGACCTCAATAAAAACCGTAAGAATGGTTATGCCACTAAAACAATGAAGAGTGAGCATGGTGAGTTTCAACTGGATGTTCCAAGAGACAGAGATGGTTCATTTGAACCTGAGATAGTCAAGAAGAACCAACGAACTATGTCAGGTGAGATAGAAGAAAAAATACTAGCACTTTACTCCCATGGAAATAGTTACTCACAAATAGCAGACCTAATCGAAGATATTTATGGTGTAGGCTTCTCTAAGGGTGCTATTAGTGCTGTAACTGATAAGATAATACCAATGCTTCAAGAATGGAAAACGAGACCTCTTGAAGAAGTATATCCTTTTATATTTTTAGATGCTATTCACTACAAAGTCAAAGAGGATGGTCGTTATATCTCGAAAGCCTTTTACACAGTTCTTGGAGTAGGTATCGATGGTAAAAAGGAGATACTCGGACTCTATCTCAATGAAAGTGAAGGTGCTAAGTTCTGGCTACAGGTATTAACTGACTTACAGAACCGAGGAGTTAAAGATATACTCATAGCCTCAGTTGATGGGCTCAAAGGCTTTCCTGAAGCGATTAACTCAGTCTTTCCTAATACAGAAGTGCAACTCTGCATAGTCCATCAAATTCGTAATAGCCTGAAGTATGTAGGCTCAGCTTATCAAAAACAGTTTGCCAAAGAACTCAAAAAAGTCTATCAGGCATTTACGAAAGAAGAAGCTGAAATAGAACTCGACAAACTTGAGGAAAAATGGGGCAAGAAATATCCTATTGTTTTTACCTCTTGGAGAAATAAATGGGATAACTTATCTGTATATTTCAAATATCCTGCTGATATTAGAAAAGTTATTTACACTACAAATATCATAGAATCAGTCCATCGTCAGTTTAGATCACTCACTAAAAACAAAGGTGGCTTTCCTAACGACAATAGCTTACTTAAACTACTTTTTATGGGTATTCAAAATGCCTCAAAAAAGTGGACAATGCCAGTAAGAAATTGGAGTTTAACAATCTCTCAACTAGCTATTCACTTTGAAGGGCGTTTGGATAAAGCTTTAAACTTATGATACAATTTTAGGAATTATCCGATGCTGACACAGATTATTGAACACTACCACTAACAATTTTGCCCTCATGGCAAAGTGATTCATATTGTTCTTGATTTTCAAACATTCGAGTTTAAAAAATGCCAGTACTGATAAAAATATATGATTACTCTGTGTTCTTACTGTCTTAGTTGGTGATTTTGCCAAATCAACATTATGT
>WFMY01000062.1 GCA_015488855.1 Helicobacteraceae bacterium | reverse complement strand
ATACAAAAGCTGATGTCGTGAGTGCCGAGTGTAGTGCTTGTCGTATGCAGATAAATAACTCTATGGGCAATGAATCAACAACTATCTTTAAAAATCCGATTGAGCTTATAGCCGACGCATTGAGGGAAGTATAAATGCCAAATAATAGTTGGAACCATATATACGAGTCATTCAATCCTATAGCTTTTCACTTTTTTTCTTTTCCTGTGCATTGGTATGGGATGATGTATGTGCTTGCGCTTGTAACAGCACTTTATATTGGGAAGAAATTTATAAAAAAAGATGCACTAGATTTTGATACTAAAAAACTAGATGTTTACTTTATCTATGTAGAAGTAGGTGTTATTCTTGGTGCAAGGTTAGGATATATTTTATTTTATGATCCTCAAACACTTTATTATCTTGCAAATCCTTGGCAGATTTTCAATCCATTTCACAATGGAGAGTTTGTTGGTATCCGTGGTATGAGCTATCATGGAGCAGTGATAGGATTCTTGCTTGGAACATATATCTATACTAAAAAATACAAAGAATCTTTTGGAAAGATTATGGACCTTACAGCAGTTTCAATCCCTCTTGCTTTTGTATTTGGTCGTATTGGTAATTTCCTCAATCAAGAGCTTGTTGGTCGTGTTACTGATGTGAGTTGGGGCATCTATGTCAATGGAGTGCTGCGTCATCCATCACAGCTTTATGAAGCTTTCTTGGAGGGCATCGCAGTTTTTGTGGTTGTATATTTTTATCGTTCATATAAGAAATTTAGTGGAGAGTTGATACTTATATATGCTTTTAGCTATGGCATCTTTCGTGCTATAGCTGAGATTTGGCGTGCTCCAGATGTTCAGATAGGGTATGTGTGTTGTGAGGTTGTCACTCAAGGGCAAGTTATGAGTTTAGGGATGAGTCTAGTAGCTTTGATATCGTGGATATATTTTTATAAAAAAAGTAAAGATATCATTTAAAAGCCATCTCCTTTTTAACTTCTGTCATCTCTATGAAGATTTTTATCTCGATGCACTGAGGATTTCCAAAAATGATTGACAAGCCAATAGGCACTGAGTGATCCTACAATAGCATAAAAAAGAGTCCCAGTATATAAAGCAATAAAAATATTGTCTATATTGTCACTAAACCATTCTAAGGTCATCTTAACATCAAGTGGTTTGCTTCCTAGAAAGAAAGAACCAGTTATATACTCTATGTAGTACATAGGTGGCATAGTAAAAGGGTTGCTAAGCCAGCACATTGCTAGCCCTATAGGTACATTGAACTTAAAAAAAGGCATCATCGCAAGGACAAGAGCCATCTGCATAGGCATCGGTATAAATGCTATAAAAAGACCAATTAAGACACCTTTTGAAACCATCTTTCTGTTGGTTGAAAGATACTTTGGTGGTACCTTGTATTTTTTTATGAAAGCTTTGAGCTTTTCACTTTTACTGATTTTTTTTAGATTTTTTCTTATCATAAATATCACTTAAACTTTTTTTGGATGATTATAGCTTTAATATGCTAAAATTTCATATAAAGGAATAACTATGTCATTTGAAACATTAGGCGTTATGAAACCACTTCTTAGTGCCATAAAAGAGTTAGGATATGAAAATCCTACTATGATACAAACTAGAGCTATCCCTTTAGTATTAGCAAAAGAAGATATCTTTGCCACTGCCCAAACAGGGACAGGAAAAACAGCAGCCTTTGGTTTGCCAATGCTTCAGAGACTTAGAAATACTACAGCAGATAAAAATAGAGCCTTACGAGGGGTCATCCTGTCACCGACGCGAGAGCTTGCACTTCAGATATACGAAGATTTATTATCATACTCAAAAAACCTTAAGCTCAATATAGCGATTCTTGTTGGTGGTAAAGATATAGAATATCAACAGCGTATCTTAAGAGAAGGTGTTGATATTGTCATAGCAACTCCTGGTCGTCTTATAGAGCATCATGCTAAGGGACTTGACCTTTCATCGGTAGAAATCTTTGTTCTTGATGAGGCTGATAGGATGCTTGATATGGGTTTTGTAAAAGAGATTCGAGCTACGCATCCATTGCTTCCTAAAAAACATCAAACACTTTTGTTTTCAGCAACATACAGTGACAAAGTGAGAAAACTCTCTAAACTGATACTTAGAAGTCCTCAGTTCATAGAAACTGCCAAAAAAAATACTACAGTAGATACCATCAACCAAATAGCATATCTAGTAGATACTGATAGAAAAGCAGCACTCTGTGCATACATCATTGGTTCACGAAATTTTAGGCAAGTGCTTGTATTTACAAAGACGAAAAAAAGTGCAGATGCATTAGTGATAGAGCTTAAAAAAGATGGTTTAAAATGTGGAGTGATTCATGGAGATAAAACACAGGCGAACCGTACAAAGACTCTTGCTCAGTTTAAGGCAGGTGACTTTAAAGTGCTTGTAGCAACAGATATTGCTTCAAGAGGTTTAGATATAGAGCATCTCCCTTTTGTTATCAACTATGAGTTGCCAGGGATTCCAGAAGACTATGTGCATCGAGTAGGAAGAACTGGTCGGGCTGGACGCGAGGGTGAGGCTATATCGCTTATAGATATTTATGAAAAGTACGATATTAAAGAGATAGAAAAACTTATCACTCAAAAGATAAAACAAGATGTTGTAGAGGGTTTTGAACCTGATCCTAAGATTCGCCGTAAAGATATGGATGAAGTGAAGATGAAGTCTGAGCATAAAAAACCTACAGGTAAAAAAGAACGAAAGTATAACAAAAATACAAGCACAGTTCCAAAAACAAAAAAACAGATGAAAGTTACTAAGAAGAAAAGAAAAACTACGAAGCGAGATTGAGCTTAGTGAATATAGTTTTAAAGTGTTTTACTTCTTAGCACAACTATATACTACTAAACATTCCCACATTTTTGATTTCATATTAGTTTCAGTTACTGAGCAAAGAGGTGCACCTATAAGTGTAACTTTTTGATCTGGACAGTTTACATTTTTGTAAGCAATGTTAAGTGCATTTGCTTGAGATGCACTTTTAAATGTTGATGTGTTTATGTTGTCATATGAAACAATTGTCTGTTTGTTGACTTTTGCAGCCGCATGTGCATTTAGTAAGAGTAGTAAACTAAAGATAAAGATTTTTAAAAGAGACATTTGAACCTACTTTTTTGTTTTTTGTAGTTTATGATATATATACTTATAGATTGCTTTTTATTATATTGATAATATAAAACTTTCCAAAAGAATGATTTCGCACAGACTTAATTTTCATCAAGAGTTGAAATTTCTAATATATTATGGTATAAGATAGCAATATAAAATACTTACAAGAGAGAGATGCATGAGTGAAGTTAAAACGATATATTTAAAAGATTATACTAATCCTGATTTTAGTTGTAAGCGTGTGGATTTAGTATTTGACATCTACGAAGAATATACTTTAGTTACAAATACCATGAGTTTACATAAAGAGAATGATGTTGAAAATATTTTGTTAGATAGTATAGATTTGGAGCTAATAGAACTTTATCTTAATGATTTGAAACTTAATGATACTAGATATGTGTATATTGACAATATATTAAAAATTATGGCAGTTCCAGAGAATTTTACTATTAAAGTTGTCAACAAGATATACCCACATAAAAATACAGAGCTTGAAGGTTTATACAAAAGTGGTGATATCTTTTGTACGCAAAATGAGCCAGAAGGATTTAGAAGAATTACCCCTTATCTTGACAGACCAGATGTGATGAGTGTTTTTACTACAACAGTGATAGCAGATAAAAAGTCATATCCTATCTTGCTCAGTAATGGAAACAAAAAAGAGTGCATAGACTTTATGAATGGGCGTCATGGGATTACTTGGTTTGATCCTCATCCAAAGCCATCATATCTTTTTGCTCTTGTTGCTGGAGACCTCGGTGAGCTTAACGATACCTTTAAAACAATGAGTGGTAATGAGGTTGAGTTAAACATATATTGCGATAAAGGGAATGAATCTAAATGCCTCCATGCTATGAAATCACTCAAAGAGGCAATGATTTGGGATGAACAAAAGTATGGACGAGAGTATGACTTAGATATATACAATATCGTAGCCGTAGATAGTTTTAACATGGGAGCAATGGAAAATAAAGGTCTCAATATCTTTAATTCTCATTATGTTTTAGCCAATGAAGAGGTAGCGACAGACCAAGATTTTATGGGGATTCAGAGTGTTATTGCCCATGAATATTTTCATAACTGGACTGGAAATCGTATCACTTGTAAAAATTGGTTTCAACTTACTCTTAAAGAGGGTCTTACTGTTTTTCGTGATCAATGTTTTTCAGCTGATTTGAACTCAAAAGAGGTACAACGCATAGAAGAGGTTAAAGCACTGCGAGAGCGGCAATTTGTAGAAGATGCATCGCCTACCTCACATCCGATTCAACCAGAGTCTTACATCTCTATGAATAACTTTTATACCTCTACTGTGTATGAAAAAGGTGCAGAGGTTATCCGTATGATACATACCCTCCTTGGAGAGGAAAAGTATCGCAAAGCAACGGATTTGTACTTTGATACATTTGATGGACAGGCTGTTACAACAGAAGATTTTTTATGGGCAATGAGTGAAGCTGGAGATATTGACTTGAGTCAGTTTGAAAGATGGTATCATCAAAATGGAACTCCAAAGCTTTTAGTTGGGGAGAAGTATGTAGATGGAATTTACACTCTGAGACTTACTCAAGTTATTCCAAATACACTTGATGGTGAGAGACAGAAAGTCTATATGTACCCTCTTAAGATTGCTCTACTTGGAAATTCTGGAGAAGAGTTGGTAGAACAAACCCTCATAATCTCTAAAGAGTATGAGGAGTTTCATTTCACATTAGATGCACAGCCAATCCTCTCTTTAAACAGAGACTTTTCAGCTCCTATTATTGTGGAACAAGAGCATTCATCTTATCCGTTTTTAATGCGTTATGATAACAATAGTTTTGTGCGTTATGAAAGTGCACAGCTTTTTGCTATTGAGACTCTTGAGAGTATGATGCAAGGTGATGAGATAAATGAAGAGTTTGTAAAAAGCTATGGAGTTATACTAAAAGCAGATATAGACCTCTCATTTAAGGCGCTACTTTTAGAGTTGCCGACAGTTTCAACTCTTATGCAGAGACAAAGTGTGATTGATTTTGAGCCAATTTATAAGGCAAAAGAAGATTTACAAAAGTATTTGGCATCTACTTATAAAAAAGAGTTTATAAATGTTTATGTTAAAAACCATGACGCTTCTTCTCAAACTATAGATGCTTTAAGTATGTCTCAACGAGCTATTAAAAATAATGCCCTAAAAATGTTGAGTTGTTTGGATACTCAAGAGATAAATGACTTAGTTTTACAACAATATGAAGCATCGCTTACGATGACAGATAAAATAACAGCGTTAGATATATTGGAAAATGTTACAGAAGATATCCAAATAAAACCGATGAAAGATTTTTATGCAAAGTACAAGCTAGATACGCTTGTAATGAATAAGTATTTTTCCATTTTAGCTGCCTCACAGAGAGCGGGAGTATTGCAACGAGTGATTGAGCTTCAAGAGGATGAGGTGTATGACCCACTTGTTCCTAATTTAGTGCGTTCACTCATCGGGGTATTTGCAAGGAACTATAAGTATTTTCATGCAAAAGATGGAAGTGGGTATAAATTTGTATGCGATAAGGTACTTGAGATAGACAAAGTAAACCCTCAGATCTCTTCTGCACTGATTTCTGCCTTTAAAATTTATAAGAAAATGAATCCAATCAATCAAAATGTGATGAGAATAGAACTAGAGTGTGTAGTTTCTACACAGTCATTGTCAAAAAATTGCTTTGAAATCTTAGGTAAGATATTAAAATAACCACTTAAAGTTAGATTATTATGTGTTAAAAGCCTATTTATAGGCTTTTTTAAATTGAATATACTTTTACTATAAATAATATTTATAGAATGCTGTGATTAATTTGTGATATAGTTTTGATAGACTTTTTATAGAACAAAAAATTAAGGAAATTAAATGGCAAGATTAGTTGTTTTAGGTGGGGGTGTTTCAGGACACACTGCTGCGACATTCGCAGCAAAATGGTTAGGTTCATCTCACGAAGTGGTAGTGGTAACTCCAAATAGTAAATGGAATTGGATCCCATCAAATATTTGGGTAGGTGTTGGACAGATGAGCAAAGAGGAAGTAACCTTTGACTTAGCTCCTGTTTATGCAAAAGCTGGAATTAATTTCAAACAAGCCAAAGCTGTGTCTATAAATCCAGAGGGTAGTGAATCAGAAGCAAAGCCTTTTGTAACTATTGAATATACAGAATCTGGTCGTGAAGGTGAAAGTGAAATAGTTGAGTATGATTATCTCATCAATGCAACTGGTCCAAAACTTAACTTTGCAGCGACTCCAGGTCTTGGTGATGCAAATGGTTTAGGTGAGCATACTGTTTCAGTATGTACTGCTGATCACGCAGTTCATGCATCTCAAGAACTTCAAAAATGTATTGAAAAGATGAAAGCAGGAGAGAGACAAAAAATCCTTGTTGGTACTGGTCATGGTATGTGTACATGTCAAGGTGCTGCTTTTGAATACATCTTTAACATTGAACATGAGTTGAAAAAAGCGGGTGTTCGTGATATGGCAGATATCAAGTGGATTTCAAATGAATCTTTCTTAGGTGACTTTGGTATGGGTGGTCTTCATATGAAAGTTGGTGGCTATGTAGTCAGTTCTAAGCTTTTTGCAGAGTCACTTTTTGCTGAGAGAAATGTTGAATGGCTTATTGGTGCGCATACTTCTAAGGTGGAAGCTGGCAAAATTGAGTATGAACTCTTAGATGGATCTACAAATGAAGAGGAGTTTGATTTTGCTATGCTTATCCCTCCTTTTGCTGGTGTTGGTCTCAAAGCTTATGCGAAAGATGGTGAAGATATAACAGCCACTGTATTTGCTCCAAATGGTTTCATGAAAGTTGATGCAAACTACGCTGCGGGTGCATATGAAAATTGGAAGGCAAGTGATTGGCCAAGAACATACCAAAACCCTACATATAAAAATATGTTTGCTGCAGGTATTGCTTTTGCCCCTCCACATATCATCTCTAAACCTATGAGTTCTCCAAATGGAACACCGATTAATCCTACTCCTCCAAGAACAGGTATGCCTTCTGGTATCATCGGTAAAGCTGTTGCTCACTCTGTTTGTGATCTTATGACTAAGGGTGAAAATGCACACCTACATGAAGCTTCTATGGCAGAAATGGGTGCAGCCTGTGTTGCATCAGCTGGTAAAGGCCTTACAACTGGTACAGCAGCAGCCATGACTGTCTATCCTGTTGTTCCTGACTTTGAGAAGTACCCTGGAACGGGTCGTGATACTGAGTATACTTTTGGTGAGATTGGTCTTGCTGGACACTGGATTAAACATATTTTACACCACTTGTTTCTCTACAAAGCAAAACTAAATCCAGGCTGGACTCTGATCCCAGAATAAAAAATAATAAAAGGAAAAAATATGAAACACGAAGAGAAAAATTTTGAAAAGAGTGATCAGTTTAATTTAACAATGATTCCAGGTGCATTTGCTAGAAAAATGAGAACATGTGTAATTTGGCAGTTCATCCGATTTGTCGCTATTAACATCAAGATGATTGTTGTAGTTGGCAAAAGCCACTAGCTTTTACTTCATATCCCCATTTTGGGGATATCCTCAAAAACTTTATCCCATTACATATCAAACACTAACTATAGTATCTTGAAATTTGGAGTAGATATGCATATCGTTTCCCCAGAACTTTTTAAATTACAACATGCATTTATTGAGTCAAAGAGTATTATTTTAGAAAATTGGATTACTTATGACTTGCCTAGAGAGATACTTCAAAATCATAAAATAGAACCAGAACTTTTCATAAAAAAATATGCAAGTGGTGTTTTTGACTACTTTATGGGTGTTATAAGTGGTGATACAGAGATAGGTAATTGTCCAGTTATGCAAGAACTTCTTACCTATTTGAAAGTGCGAGAAATTACAGCTGATGAGTTGTTTGAGATATGCTCACATTTTCGTAGAGCTATGATAGACTTTTCCTATGATGCCAATCTCAATTCTAAAAAGTTGTTTGATGAGATCTCTTATGTTTTTGATCAAAACTTTCGTGGAATTTTGAAATTTTATACAGATACCATCTTCAACAAGCTTATTGACGCTAGGGCTGAAGCATTAAGAGCATCTCAAGCAAAAGAATACTTTTTATCCAATATGTCTCATGAAATCCGAACGCCACTTAATGCAATACTAGGTTTTGTAAATCTCCTGATAGATGAAGATATCTCCCATAAACATAGAGGCTATTTAGAAACTATCTTAACTAGTGGTGAAAGTCTCCTAAGTATTATTAACGATATATTAGATTTTTCTAAATTAAGAAGTGGTGAGTTTACAATAGAGGCAAAAGTATTTTCTCTGCATGAGGAATTGACAAATACAATGGAACTTTTTGTAGGAAGTGCTACAAGTAAAAATATAACGATAGTCTCTTTTATAGATCCAAATATACCAAAAGAACTTTTTGGTGATCCTCTTAGAATTAAGCAAATCGTATCAAATTTACTGAGTAATGCGATAAAATTCACACCTATAAATGGTATTGTAAGTCTTAAAGCAAAATACATTGCACGAAATGATATGCTTCAAATTAGTATCCGTGATAATGGAATTGGTATATCGTTTGAAGATCAAAAAGGTATTTTTTCAGCATTTACCCAATCTCAAGACAATAAACTAGAAGCGAGTAATGGTACTGGTTTAGGACTTTCAATATCACAACAGTTAGCACGGCATATGAATGGTGACATCTATCTTATATCTAAAATAGACCGAGGAAGTACCTTCTATCTTGAACTACCAATAGAGGTAAAAAATACACAATCTAATGCTATTGAAAATATTGATGAACTACAAGATAAACAGATAGTTTTTTATTTTACAAATGAAAACAATAGATTTAAGCTCGAGTCTTTATTGATGTATTTTAACTTTTTTAAGTTCAACATTGATGTTGTTGATTCTCTAAATTGTAAATATGATGTTGCAATATTTATTGATGAAGATATGCCTGTGGATTGGTTGCGTAATCATTATAAAATTCACAATAGATATTATATCTCTTTGATGAATACACAAAGTGATAAATATGATAAATATGACGATATCACTCCTATGACCTTTCCATTATACTGCTCAAAAATAAAAGATACTTTTACACAACTCTTTCATCCTGAAGTAAAATTAAGTTATCAAAAACATTCTCAAGCAAAATTTAGTGGAAAGATTCTTATTGCAGAAGACAATGAAGCCAATCAAGAGTTAATTAAAATCTTATTGAAAAAATATGGGCTTAGTTTTGATTTGGCTTCTAATGGGCTTGATGCGTTTAATCTTTACAAACTTGAAAAATATAATTTAATCTTGATGGATGAACAGATGCCAATCATGGATGGAAATGAATCTATTAAAAAGATTTTAGAATATGAAAAACAAGAAGGACTCCGACATACCCCTGTTGCTGCACTCACTGCAAATGTAATAAAAGGGGCAAGAGAAAGGGGGCTAAAGAGTGGATTTGACTCTTTTTTAGGTAAGCCTATTGTAATTAAGGAATTGGAAAAAGTTTTTACCAAATATCTTCAAGAAGACTCCTTAGTCAAAACAAAAGTTATCCAAGAAAAAAAAGAACTTATAGTAGGTTTAGATATAAATACGCTCTCTGAGGAGTTAATGCTAACCTTGGACGAACTCTCCATGCTTATGAAGTTATTTATTAAAAAGATGGATAAGGTTCTTGGGGAGTTAAAAGTTGCTATTGAGAATAAAGAGTATAAAAAAATATCTTTAATGGCACATAGTATTAAAGGTTCAAGTGCAAATTTTAGGATAGAAATCCTACAAAATCTCTCTACAGAGATGGAACAAAATGCTAAAGAAAAAAATAGCAAATATGACTATGAAAGCACTCATCTACAGATGCATGAATTTATGAAAGGGATAGAAGTAAGGGACTACTCCTCTATGTAGTATCCAATACCTGAAGCATTTTTAATAATATCTGTTTCGAGTTTATTTCTAAGTCTCCAAACAAGTGTTCTTACACTATTTTCAGTTGCTCCATGCTCATCCCATACATAGTTCGTTGCTTGTTCAAAACTAACAACTTGTCCTAGTTGAGCAACCAAAAGTCTTAAAAATGCATTTTCTTTTTTTGTTAATTTTATCTTTTGACCATTATAAAATGTCTCACAAATGCTTATATCAAGATGGTAGTCATCCCCAAATGGAACAATAGGTTTATCTGTTGCTCTTTTTGAGTAGAGTAGTTTTTCAAGGTTTAATTTATCTACCTTTAAAGTTGTAATATCATTGTTGCGAGTGTTTTCAACATCAAACTTAAACAAAGCCATTTGGATAGTTGCGTGCAGAGAGCTAGGGTCAAAAGGTTTGACAATATAGCCATAAGGCTCCGTCAACTTTGCTTGAGATATGATGCCATCATCACTGTGCGATGTGAGGTAAATAAAAGGAAGATTGAAAGTTTCTCTCACCTCTTTACCAAGGGATATGCCATCGTTTGTATCTTGAAGCGATATATCTATGATAACCAAATTTGGTTTGTGGGAGGTTATGTTCTTTTTTGCTTCTTGAATGTTATCACAGGTAGCAATAATGTTGTACCCATGTTTTTGCAATGACATACTGAGATGAAGGGCCGTTATCTCATCATCTTCAACTATTAAAATCTCTATCTTGCTCATACGATATCCTTGGATTAAAAAAGTGTAATTATTTTGTGATAATTTTATTTATAGATTATATTATAAATTTTTACAATTTACAACAAAAATAATATTTTCTATCAAGTTATTGCTATAGCTTGCTACAAATTGTGATAAAAAACATCTTTGGATTTAGTAAATATTCTTTTTTTTTAATATTTTTGTCTGTGGTGCTATCGGACTTATTTAGAGTTTAAGTAATTACTAATTCTATTACCTAGTTCAATTAAATTATAGTTTAATGCTTTTTCAGTAAAAACATCTAAATATGGTTCAATATTATCAGTAGTTAAAAGTCCTGCTTTTCTGCTTATGGCTCCAAGCATCCAAGAGTTTATTTTGTATTCATAATGATGTAAATCTTTATAATTTGCTATGTCATCAATAAATGAATGATTTCCCCAACCATATATTTTTAAATTTGAATATTTATTACTTTTATTAACTAAATATCTTATGCTTGCTTTGTATTCTTCAAAATTTGAAATATTATATTGAGCATCAATAGCATATTTCATTCTTGAATAAGGAGGAATAATAAGTATAAACTCTGTATCTGAATATGTTGATACATATTTTAGTATTGTATCATCAAGGTATTTTTTAGATTTTAAAATATTGTCTTGTAGATTTACATCAATATTTTGATTGTTTAGTTTTATCTGTTCTATACTTGCCAATATTGAATTGAAAGCACTTTTTATTTGTCCATTATTTTTTGCCTTAAACCAGTTATCTAACCCACCAAATCTTTTACTGTGTTCTATATTTTTATACCAAGCAAATGGTCTGTCAATATCTCTGTTAGATAAACAATAAGAATTAAACATAGAACATTTTAGATATTTAAAACTTACATATACTCTAATATCATTTACTTTATCATCATCATATAAAAAATCAAAATTGCTTGTATCCTTCTTCTGAAATTGAAATAATCCATTATCATCAAGTGAATAAAGAACCTTCTTTATTTTCTTGTGTTTTAAAGTGTAATTTAAAATAATTGAACGAGTATTAAAATCACTTCCTGAAAGTGATATATTCATAAACTTACCACCTAATATTTTAGAACTTTCATCTGCTGATGTATTTTCAAGCATACTTGTTCCAAGAATAATGGAATCAAAAGAATATTGATTAATTATTCTTAATACTTGATGTCTAGCACTTGAAACAAAACCCTTTTTAGAAGAATGAGTATGAATCAATTGTAATGGGTCTCCAATATACAATCCTAGTAAAATACTTAAAGATATAAGCATTGGAATAAAAAAAGTGATTATTATTATTTTATTTTTCATATTTACCCTTAAAAGTTAAAGTATATAAATTCTGTATGGCTTGAAGTATAAATGGAATATGTAGATAGCATAAATAAAAATCCAAAATATATTGCTTTTACTTTTGTTAATATATATTTACTGTCATTATATTTAATATGTTCCAGAGAATTCTTAAATATTAAAATGATAAAAAAAGCACCTAATAACCAATTCAATGAGCTACTGCCATCATGAGATATTTTCATAACTTCTTCAAAATCTACATAGTGAGATAAAAAAGACAATTTAGTAACAAATTTTTCTTTTAAAACAACATTATCCAAACTAAACATACTACCTAACACCTTAACAGCATCATCCCACTCTTTGGCTCTAAAAAACACCCAAGCAATATTAATAAAGTTAAAAGTAATCAACCAAGCCAACCAAGTCCAGAGTTTGAAACCTAACTTACTCCAAGCCCTATGTATAACTAATGCCATACCGTGAAGAAATCCCCAAAATATAAAAGTCCATCCTGCACCGTGCCATAATCCACCAAGTATAAAAGTAGCAATTAGGTTAGCATAAGTTCTAAACTCTCCCTTTCTGTTACCACCAAGAGGGATATAGATATAGTCTTTTAGAAAACGGCTCAGTGTAATATGCCATCTTCTCCAAAAGTCTTGTATACTCAATGCTTTGTATGGACTGTTAAAGTTAATAGGCAGTTTAATGTTAAATAAAAGTGCAGCACCTATTGCCATATCTGTATAACCACTAAAATCAAAATACAACTGAAAGGTATAAGAGAGTGATGTAGCCCAAGCCTCAAAAAGATTAAGTGTAGTGGCAACATCAAATCCTTGTGTAGCCCAAACAGCAAAAGTATCAGCGATAACAACTTTTTTGAATAGTCCAATAGAGAATATGAAAAGTCCTATCGCAATATTTCTATAATTTTTTACTTTGTTTCGTGTCTTTGCAAACTGTGGCATCATCTCTTTATGATGAACAATCGGTCCTGCTATTAGTTGAGGAAAAAATGTTACAAAGAGAGCATAATTTAAGAAGTCATACTCTGTTGTTTCTCCTTTATAACTATCTACTAAATATGATATTTGTTGAAAGGTAAAAAATGATATTCCAAGAGGTAAAGCAAGATGATACAGTCCTATATTTTCCCCAGTTATATAATTCACATTGGAGATAAAGAAATCCATATACTTAAAATAAGCAAGCAATGTTATATTTGAAAGGATAGCAAACCACAATACGGTTTTTTTACTTACTTTTGTAAATTTATCTTTACTAAATACCTCTCCGACACCATAATTAAAAATCATTGATACAAGAATTATAGGAAGGTAGATTGGGTTCCACCAACTATAAAAGAACAAACTACTAAATACTAAAAAACCTTTTGATACTTCTGTAAGTCTTTTGTGATTTAGATAGAAGTATATGAAAAAGGTTATCGGTAAAAATGCGAATATAAACTCATAACTATTAAATAGCAAATAATTCTCCTAATGTATATTAGAAATTCCACTACATAGGGCTTATGGGGGGGGGTAATTTCATTAGATTGTGTGGAATTATAACTCAAACTACTGGAAAAGAAGATTAATTTGTAATCAAAAGAAGCATTTTCTATAACGTCCCCAAATGTCAAGACCAATTCAAATTTTCTTTTTATTCCACCCCTTATGCTACCCCAAGTAACACACTTTTAGCATCAAAGCATTTATTGTTAGCACCTTTGTAAGAAAGGGCATCAGCCCCAAGAGATACTGCACTTATAGTATTGTTTCTAAGAACTATACAGGTTGCAATTCTAACTCCTTGTGAGTGTTTATCCACTGTCTTTAGTTTTTCTCTTCCATCTCGGTCTATCCATCGTATGAGATATACCTTATCTACCTCTTTTTCTTCCTCATTAACAACTGGTTTATAGAATATACCTTGTGACCTCGTAGCAATTCTTTTATTTAATGTTTTTAACTGTATCATTTCACTTCCTAATATATAAAAATTTTAATTTTTCAAGTCCGTTTTAGTCCGATGAAAGTCCGACGAATATGAAGAAATTTGACAAAGTCCGACAATAATCGGAATTTTATTGTATTACAAATAAACACTAAAACCCCTTGCCTACGAGATTAGACAAGGTTTGAGGAGATTTAAATGAGCATCTACAGAGAATACGACATTCGTGGTATATATGAAAAAGAGTTAAATGAAAAAAGTGTCACAAAAATTGGTTATGCCCTTGCATCTAAGATAGCAGGTAAATATGTAGCTGTTGGTTATGATGCAAGAAGTCATTCACCAATACTCTTTGAGTATCTCGTTGCTGGACTCAATGCAGGAGGTAAAAAAGTTCTTGATATAGGGATGGTACCTACTCCTGTAAATTACTTTTGTAATTATAATGACTTTAATGGCATAACAGTTAGTGCATCTGTGATGATAACAGGTTCACATAACCCAAGCCAATACAACGGTTTTAAGATCACCATAGACAAAGCACCTTTTTTTGGTGAAGATATCTACGCTCTAGGAAGAGAGTGTGAGGACATGGCTGAGATACCAAAAGTGCAAAGAGATGTAACAAAGATAGATGCAGTGAGCCGCTATGTTGAGTTTCTTATTTCGGAGTTCCAACATCTTAAAGGGATGGATACAAAGATAGTGTATGATTGTGGCAATGGTGTAGCAGGTATAGTCACGCAAAAGATCTTTGATGCACTTGAGTTAAATACAAAAGCTCTTTTTATTGAGCCAGATGGAAGCTTTCCAAACCATCACCCAGACCCATCTGTAGAAGAAAATCTTACCGATGTCAAAGTGGCACTCCAAAATGCTGATATCGCTTTTGCCTATGATGGAGATGCAGATCGCATAGCAGTTCTCACTCACAAAAATAACATCAAAGGTGACATGATGGCTCTTCTATATAGTATGAAGATGGACAAACCAACTGTTGTTGGAGAAGTGAAATGCTCCCAAGTGATGTATGATGAGCTAGAAAGAAGAGGTTCAAAAACAGTGATGTACAAAACTGGACACTCAAATCTCAAAGTAAAGATGAGAGAGATAGGAGCTGATTTGGCTTGTGAAGTGAGTGGACATATCTTTTTCAAAAATCGTTACTTTGGCTATGATGATGCTATCTATGCAACCCTTAGAATGTTAGAGCTTATCCATGATGGAATAGACCTCGATGCAGAACTTGCAAAACTTCCAGAAGTATTCTCTACAGAGGAAATCAAAGTAGAAACTACTGAATCGCAAAAATTTGAAATCATAGATAAAGTCAAAGAGTTACTCCAAAATCCACCAAAAGACTTTCCCGCTATTAAAAACATTATTGATGTAGATGGGGTACGCATAAATTTTGAAAATGGATGGGGGCTAGTAAGAGCATCAAACACTACACCAGTCTTGGTTACTAGGTTTGAATCTACAACAAAACAAGATGCGCATTCTTATGAAGAAGCAATAAATGCGCTTATACTAGAAGCCAAAAGCAAGATATAGTTTATACCTACTTATATCCAATCATAGAAAGTTTTATACTTGAACTTGATTGGATACTCACAACTTTTAAATCAGTTTCTAATACTTTTATGCTTTTAATCTTATAAGCACATGCATTATTTTGAGTAAAATAACAAAAAGAAAATACAAATACAGGAAGAATGAAAACAGTTACAACGCTTAGAAGTGTAATTATCGGTATATTTAGTTTTTAAATGTTTTAAATTATCCATAGAAGAGGTATACTCCTTTTAAACTATAAGTTTTCTTAATCTTTATAAATATATCTTCGGTATGGTTGCATTGCACTCTTTGTATATTCTATCACTTCTACTGCACCTTGCGTATCTAAATCTTTGCCTAAGGTGTGTAAGTACGAAGCATAAAACTGCCAAGAGAGTAAGATGGAGTTAACTAAAAATTCAAAGCTTTTTTCATCTTTGAAGGATAATTCTCCATTTCTTTCAAAAGTTCGCATACTATAAGCTATACGCTCACGATGCTTGATGTTATCTTCTATATACATTTTTTCTAACTGGGCATCCTTAGAAAACAAAAATAGCATCTCTTTAAAGAAAAAACGGTATTTCCACTGAACTTGTATAAGAAGTTTCTCATGTTCTTGCAGTGCTTGTATGTTTTTTGGTAGATGCTCTATAGTAAGTGTAGTCTCTTCACGCAATTGTTTATAAAGTAAAAAAACTATCTCTTCACGATTTTTATAATGGTAGTGCAAATTTCCAGGGCTTATACCCATCTCTTTTGCTATATGATTTGTAGTAGCTGACTGTGTATTTGTTTCATTAAACAACTTTAATGCTGTATCTAAAATCTTTTGTTTTGTGGACATTTTCTTTCCTTATTTCAAAAGTATAGTGTAAATACTCTAAAATGTCAATATTCTTTTCATATCAAAATGACACCTAAATAAGGTGCTTTAAAAAGATTCGCAAGTATATTTTGAGTATGATTAGAGTAATTGCTCTTGACTTTAAGTTTATTTAATCGATATACTTCTAGAGTAATTACACTAAATATTCAGTGTAAATAAAAAATTTAAGGATTACGAATGAAGTTAGTTAAAGTTTTGGCACTCAGTGCAATGGTAGGTTTAGGTTCTCTTTATGGTTCAAATTATAATGTTGACACAAGTCATTCAGACATAGGTTTTAAAGCTAAACATATGATGATAAGTAATGTAAAAGGGAATTTTGAAAAATTTTCAGGTACTTTTAGTATAAATGAAAAAACAAAACGATTTTCAGCATTAAATGGTTGGGTAGAAGTAGCAAGTTTAACGACTCAAGATGCAAAAAGGGATGATCACTTACGAAGTGCCAACTTTTTTGATGTAGCACACTACCCGAGTATGCAAATGAAACTCATCAAACAAGATGGTGATGATGTAAAAATGCAACTGAGTATCAAAGATGTCACAAAAGTTATAGATATGCAACTTGAAGATGTTAGTAGCACGATAAAAGATCCTTGGGGAAATACTCGTATAGCCTTTGAACTTCATGGAGCTATCAATAGACGAGACTTTAACATCAACTTTAACCAATTATTAGAAACTGGTGGACTCCTTGTTAGTGACAAGATTAAAATAGATATAATCATAGAAGGCATACAAATAAAATAATTTAAAGACAGGAGTATCTTATGAGTCAAGTAAAATATTTAAAAAAACAAGACCAGCAGATAGAGCCTCTTTTTAATGGGGCTTTTACAGAGAACAAACCTATTGGTTTTCCAACTAGGCAAGGTTCAACAGCGTATTCAAACCTTTTTTATTGGGCACATTTAGTTGCCCATGAAACAGCAGAATTTCCTTTGCATCCTCATGAAGGTTTTGAGATAATGACCTTTGTTCTGGGAGGTACCGTTGAGCATTATGATACTGCTACAAAAGTCTATACACCACTCAATGCAGGTGATGTTCAAGCTATTCAGGCTGGCTCTGGAGTTTCGCATTCTGAACGCATTACAAAAGGTAGCGAGCTTTTTCAGATTTGGTTTGACCCAGACTTTTCAAAGTCACTAAGCAAAAATGCTACCTATAAGGACTACCAAAAAATCTCTTTTGAAAGTTCAAGTACAATACAAAACCTCGATGAAAAGTCGACTTACTCTTACTATTTGATAGAAGGGGAAATGGACATAGATGGACAAACACTACAAAAAGATTTAATAATGCTAAAAGTGTTACATATAGGATAGCCAATAGTGCAGAACTTTTTCTCATCGTAACACCAAGTAATGTACCATATACTAAGTTTATAGATAGATATTAAAAGTGCAAAATATACTTTGTCACCAATCGAGGAGACTCTTTAATATACTTCTCATAACAGAATGGCTATAATCCTTTAAAAATAATTTATAGGATTACTATGAAAACTCATACTCTTTTGATGCCCCTAGATGCTCATCTTCATCTCCGAGATGGTGTTATGCTTGAAAATATAGCACCCCTTAGTGCCTATAGCTTTAGCGGTGCTATTGTTATGCCAAATCTTGTTCCGCCAGTAAGTTCGCTTGTCGATATACGAGCTTATAAAAAGCGTATTATGGCGACTGTTCCAAATGACTATTTTGAACCATATATGACCCTCTTTTACGAAAACTATGATAAAAATTTCTTAGAGAGTGTAGCAGATGAGATAATAGCTATTAAACTTTATCCTGCAGGGATTACTACAAATTCTGAGGGAGGGGTTAGCTCATTTGACATAGCAGAGATGAGACCCACTTTGGAGGCTATGAGTGAACTACAAATCCCACTTTGTGTCCATGGAGAAACAGATGGTTTTGTGATGGATAGGGAGGCTGAGTTTATGAGTATCTATGAACTGCTTGCTTCAAACTTTCCAAATCTTAAAATTATCATGGAGCATATCACAACAAAAGAAGCAGTAGATATGTTAGATAGGTTTGATAACCTCTATGCTAGCATCACTGTGCATCACCTACTTTTAACCCTTGATGATGTTGTTGGTGGTATGATGATGCCCCACAATTTTTGTAAACCTATCGCAAAAAGACCAGAGGATTTAGATGCACTACTGAGTATCGCTCTTGAAGCACATCCTAAAGTGATGTTTGGAAGTGACTCAGCACCGCATCCGCAAGAGAAAAAAGAGAGTTGTGGTTGTGCAGCTGGTGTTTTTACGGCACCTATCGCCTTACAACTTCTATGTGAGATATTTGAGCAGTATGATAAACTAGATAACCTCCAAGCCTTTGTGAGTGACAACGCACAGAGTATCTACGGACTTTGTCCAGAATTTAAAGAGGTCATTCTTGAGAAAAGAGCCTTTAGTATTCCACAAAAGTACTCAAATGTCGTTCCAATGTATGCAGGAGAAACTATCAATTGGGCTATACAAAGCGTTGAATGAATAACTAAAATAAGGAAATAGATTTGCAAACAAATAATTTTTTAACCTATGCAGAAAATGTACTAGATTATGGGATAATGGGGATTTTGATATTGATGAGTATTGTGACACTCTGGCTATTTATAGAGAGGATGATGTTTTATAAAAGTGTTCGTATAGAGGACTATAAACATAGAGATAATCTTGACTTAGATCTAACTGATAACATCAGTATTCTCAGTGCTATCGGAACAAATGCTCCTTATGTTGGCTTACTTGGGACTGTCGTTGGAATCATGATAACTTTTTATACTATGGGAGATGTAGGAGCAGTTGATGCTAAAAAGATTATGGTAGGACTTGCCCTTGCACTTAAAGCTACTGCTATGGGTCTTGTTGTAGCCATGCCAGCCATCATAGCCTACACAATAACGCTTCGTAAGATCGAGCGTATTTTAACAAAGTATGATGTAGCTAATGAAGTGTAAAAAAGCACCAAAAAGATTTGATTCTATCAATGTAATCCCTTTTATAGATATCATGCTTGTACTGCTCGTCATGGTTCTTACAACGGCTACTTTTATCAAACAAGGTGTCATACCAGTTGAACTACCAAAAGCAAAAGCTAGCAAAAAAGAAGACCTTAAAAAGGAAATAAGCATCTATGTTAATGCCAAAGGTGAGATGTATTTTGAAAAAGAAAAAGTTAATGCAGTAGAGCTTGAAAAAAAACTCTCTCAGATAGATAAACAACAAACTGTAGTTTTACGAAGTGACAAAGAATCACGCTTTCAAGATTTTGTAACAGTGATGGATATACTCAAGCGTTTAAAACATGAACAACTCTATATCGTTACTAAAGAATAATATTAACTTTAATACTTTTTATCCATCAACTTAAGCCTAGTTTTTAAACTAGGTTTATCTTCCTTTTGAACCTCATTTTTTTGAAGCTTTGATTTGAGACTTTGATCTTTAAAGACTTTTTTCTCAATCTTATCTACATCATGAAAAAGTGTTGATGCTATAAAAAACAAAATCATTATAACAACAACACTTGCATAAAGAAGTAAATAGTTCTTTATATGTCCTGATTCAAAAGGATTGTTCACCTACATCATTCCTGGCATGCCCATTTGAGGTGGCATACCACCACCCATATCTCCAGCTGGAGCTGGGTTATTTTCTGGTATTTCATAGATAGCTGTTTCTGTCGTAAGAAGCATAGAAGATACTGATGTAGCATTGCTAAGAGCAACTCTCGCTACTTTTAGTGGGTCAATAATACCCGCATCAAACATATCTACATACTCACCATTTGCTGCATTAAAACCAATCTTTTCATTCTTTGCATTTTCCACTGCATTAACTACTACACCTGTATCATATCCAGCATTTTCTGCGATTTGTTTCATCGGTGCTTTTACGGCACGAAGGATAATCTCACAACCTATTTGTTGGTCGCCATCAAGAGAAAGAGAAACTTTTGCAGCTGCACGAACAAGAGCAGCTCCACCACCGATGATGATACCCTCTTCTACAGCAGCTTTTGTTGCACTTAGTGCATCATCAACTCTGTCTTTTTTCTCTTTCATCTCGGTCTCAGTTGCTGCACCAACTTTGATAACAGCTACGCCACCGCTAAGTTTTGCAAGTCTCTCTTGAAGTTTCTCTTTGTCGTACTCACTTGAAGTGCTCTCAAGTTGTGTTTTGATTTCAGAGATTCTAGCTTTGACTGCATCTTCAGCACCTGAACCATCGACAATAACAGTGTTGTCTTTGTCGATTACTACACGCGAAGCTTGACCAAGTAAAGAGATATCAGCACCCTCTAAGGTATGCCCTGTTTCTTCAGCTATCACCGTACCACCTGTAAGCGTTGCAATATCTTGAAGCATAGCTTTTCTTCTGTCTCCAAAACCTGGAGCTTTTACTGCAGAGATGTTTAAAACACCACGAAGCTTGTTGACAACTAAAGTTGAAAGTGCTTCACCTTCTACATCCTCAGCAATGATAAGAAGTGGACGAGAAGTTTTTTGAACTTGCTCTAAAACTGGAAGTAAATCTTTTAAAGAAGAGATTTTGCTATCTGCTAAAAGGATCCAAGGATTTTCTATCTCAGCAGTCATTTTTTCAGTATTTGTAATAAAATATGGGCTTAAATAACCACGATCAAACTGCATACCCTCAACAACATCTAACTCATCAGAGATACCCTTAGCTTCCTCAACAGTGATAACACCGTCTTGACCAACTTTTTCCATAGCTTCTGCTATCATATCACCTATAGCAGTATCAGAGTTAGCAGAGATAGTTGCAACCTGTGCTATATCTTGTTTACCATTTACAGTTTTACTGGCAGCTTTGAGATTTTCTAAAATCTTTGCACAAGCTTTATCCATCCCGCGTTTTACTTCAACTGGATTTGCTCCAGCGGTAATATTTCGCAGTCCTTCACTGAAGATAGCGTTTGCAAGCACAGTTGCAGTTGTAGTACCATCTCCTGCTTCATCAGCAGTATTTGATGCTACCTCTTTAACAAGTTGAGCACCCATATCTTCAAGCTTATCTTTTAGCTCTATCTCACGAGCTACAGATACACCATCTTTTGTAAGTACAGGAGCTCCGTAAGATTTCTGTATGAGTACATTACGACCACGAGGCCCCATAGTTACTTTTACTGCATCTGTAAGTTGTGCAACACCACGAGCCAACGCATTACGAGCGTCATCTGAAAATATTATCTCTTTTGCCATCTTAAAATTCCTTAATTTTATTTATTATGCTATGATTCCAAAGATATCATCAACATCTACTACAAGATACTTCTGAGCATCCAATGTTACTTCGTTACCAGCAAATTTACCAAACAAGACTGTGTCTCCAGCTGATAGGTTTTTAACTTCTTCACTTACTGCAATCACTTCACCTTGTGATGGTTTTTCACTAGCATTATCTGGGATAATTATTCCCGATGCAGTCGTTGTAGCCGACTCTACTCGTTTTACTAAAACTCTATTTCCTAATGGTTGAAAACTCATGTAAAATTCCTTTGTCTGTATTTATTTTTAGAATATTACCCAAAATAAGGTAAATTTTAGGTAAATCACATTATAATTCCGTCCTCTTAAAAGATGTCAGGGTAGCTCAGCTGGTTAGAGCACTGGTCTCATAAGCCGGGGGTCGGGGGTTCAAGTCCCCCCTCTGACACCATTTATAAGAGAACTTTTTACATATTCCGGATTAGCTCAGCGGTAGAGTAGGTGACTGTTAATCACTTGGTCGCTGGTTCGAATCCAGCATCCGGAGCCATCGTATTGTAGGGCTAAACAAGCCTTTTGCTCCAACAACGAATCATCAAAATCAGTTAACTCATTGGCACTCATCTAGTGGCATTTATTACAACAATTTCCAAGAACTTTTTTAACTCATATAATATCTCAATATGGCTGACTATATACTAAAATGTAACCAGTTCATGTAACCAGTTGGCTACAATTCTAGCTACATTCAACTCTTATCTTTATCGGTTCAATAACTTTTGGTAACACCTCACTCTATTATGAGCGGATAGTAACCAACATTGTTAGCTGAGTAAACAGACCAGAACAACTCATAGTAAGTCTCACCGCTAAGTAGCGCCTTAGCCATTTTCATCATATAGGTAGCATAGGGCTCATCTGACTCCTCCTCCAGATACTCTTGGTAACTAAGCTCATGTTCAAACTCTCGTTCTTGCTCTATCATCATTTGTTCCTTCACTCGTCCCATTATGACACCCTCCCTAATACCCCATGTTCAAACTCTGTGTAGTCCATAGAGAGGTCACGACCTATAGCTGACTACTTATTTACAAGTTATATAAGACTTATCTCATGGAAGCTCTTTTGAGGATTGCCCCAAGATGTTATGCAGTAGTTATTTAACTCACTCTCTTCATATGTGAAATATTTCTTAATCTCTTTGATGGCACTCTCACTAAAATATAAAACTCGTTCTCTAGAAGTCTTATGAGAGACAACTATTGTTTCACCTGTTTTTATTATTTGCTCAATATGTGCGAATTTTATTTGAGTAAGTTCATTTACGCGAAGTCCACTATAGTAAAGTAATGAAAATATCTTTAAGAAGCGTTTTTGATTAAAAGGTTCGATATCTTCATCACCTCTTACAAAATTCATCAACTTTTTATACTCTTTAGCCGTTACTGATTTTTTAACTCTTTTTATTCTTTTGGTTTCCATGATATGCTCCAATTACTATAATTTCTATCTCTAAAGATGATTTTATAGTAACTGTTCTGACATAGTGATACCATTGGCATGAAAATGGACTTATAGGTACAATGCTTAGGTTTTATATTATTTTATAGTAATTGGAATGGATTATATTTGAATATAATTTTAGGTATAATTATTTTCATGAAAATAGATATAGAAAAAGAAGCTATTAAGTACTTAAAAGAAAATAGAGAACTTTTATATAAAACCTATCTTGATGGTTATTGTCCAATAAATGAGAAAGTAGTTTACTTTACGGCGGGACCTAGTGGTGCTGGTAAAACTGAATTTATTCAGAAGTTTTTGAAAACTGAAAGAAATTTAGTTCATTTAGATATTGACAATATAAGAGACTTTTTCAAACCTATAGGTTATGATGGTAAAAACAGTAATTTGTTTCAAAAACCTGCAAGTTACGGTGTTCAGTTCTTATTTGATGAGATAATTAAGGTTAGAAATTTATCACTTGTTGTAGATTCAAACCTATCACATTTTCAAACTGCTAAAGAAAATATGGTAAAATTACTAAAACAAAATTATAAAGTAGAAATATTTTACATTTATAATGATTTAGAGCAATGCTTTTTATACACTAAAAAGAGAGAATCTGTTACAAATAGAGTTGTACCTGAAGATGTATTTTTTAACAGTGTTATAAAATCAAGAAGTACAACTGCTGAAATTAAAAAATTATTTCAAGATGACATAATTTTAAATGTTGTAGACAAAAGAGATAATCAATATTATCAAGATATTAGCCATAATAAATTTGAAGAGATAATACCTAAGTACGAGGATTTAAAATGACACAATCAATAAACCCACTATTAAAGCCAGAAAATAGAGAAGAGTTTATTCGCCAAGCGATGAAAGAGATGAGTGCACAACAAGAAGAAATTATAAAAAAAGCAGATAGTCTCATTGGAAATATAGATCTGTTTGAGGAGAATGTTCGTAAACAGTTTGCATCATATACTTCTAGTCATTAAATGCAATTGGACGAACTGTACACCAAGCTCAACTCTCTTAAGTCTCAAAAGGTTTCAATAGAGCAAGAGATACAAAACACTAAAGAATACTCTTCTAATATATCATAGTCCAAATTACTCTCGTTCTTTAATGTTGCTGATAGAAAACTCTTTGTTTCCAATTGTAACACAATTGTCTCCTTCTTATGACATTAGACTTATTACCCCCCCACCAAGCTATATAAGGTGTATAATTCCGAATCTAAATTACATTATCTTTAAAAGAGTAGCTATGGCAGAACTTACATTTTTAGACTCTGAGATTATTGTCTCAAAAACGGATATTAAAGGTCGTATAACCTATGGGAATGAGCTTTTTATGAAGCTTGCTGGTTATACAGAAGCAGAAATACTGGGAAAACCACATAACATTGTGAGACATCCAGATATGCCTTGTATTATTTTTAAGCTCTTGTGGGATTATATACAAGCAGGAAAAGAGATAAATGCTTATGTGATGAACAAATCAAAAAATGGTGATTATTACTGGGTTTTAGCCAATGTAACACCCTCTTATGATGCTAATGGAAAAATTGTTGGTTATTACTCTGTAAGAAGAAAACCAAGTGAGCAGGCTTTAAATATTATCAAACCACTCTATAAGCAGCTTCTTAGTGCTGAAAAAAGTGGTGGGATGGATGCTTCTTTAAAAATACTTTCTACACTTTTAGAAAAACAAGGAGGTCGTTATGACAAATTCATCTTATCTTTCTAGGTTAGTAGCCTTAGGATATTCGATCCTTGTCCTTTTTCTTGTTGGGTATGTTATAAAATATTTTATTGATGGTTTTAGTTTGGTTGATACTATTATGTTGGGGATTATTCTGCTTGTCGCAGTATTTTTTAATAAAGCGATAGCAGGACTTAAATCTTCTATGCAAAGCTCTATATATGTTTTAAGAGAAGCTGTAAAAGGAAATCTTGAAGCAAGGGCTACTGGCATTGTTGACCAAGGGGATGCAGGATTGATCTGCCATTCTATCAACAATCTTCTTGACCAAATGGAAACTTTTATGCGAGAAATGGGTACCTCTGTGGGATATGCAACAGAGAATGAGTACTTTAGAAAGTTTAATGCTAAAGGACTAAATAGTGCATTTGCTTTTGCAGGAGAGAATGTAAACAAAAGTATTGATGCAATGCATGATAGTTATATGGCACAGCAAAAGTCTGAGTTGGATGCTACTTTAAGTGGGGTCAATAAAAACAGTGAACAACTACATTCTTTACAAACAAGTTTTGGTTCCAATACTCAACGATTAGATGCTATCTCTCAAAAAGTGAAAGACTCAACACAAATGAGTATAGAGAGGGCAGAAGAAGCAGAAGAGGTTGGAGAAAAACTCTCAGGACTTAATGAACTTTTGGACTCCAATGCCCAATCAACACTTTCACTTGAGGATAGAACGAAAGAGATAACAGAGGTTATAAACCTTATAAGTGACATATCTGATCAAACCAACCTACTTGCCTTAAATGCAGCTATAGAAGCAGCTCGAGCAGGTGAACATGGACGAGGTTTTGCTGTGGTTGCTGATGAGGTAAGAAAACTCGCAGAGAGAACGCAAAAAGCGACAGGTGAGATAAAAGCAACAGTGCAAGTACTCCAACAAGAGAGTACAGAGATGAGCCAAAGTTCAGAATCCATGCGAGATGTTGTCAAAGAGTTTGGTGACCTTATGGCTACATTTGGTGATAGCATGAATGAACTCCGCGATACAAATGAGACTATAGACAATGATATTCAAGGAATTCAGAGTCGTATCTTTGTAAATCTTATCATGATAGACCACATTTTATTTAAAACCAATGCATACACTTCTATAAACCTTGGCAAAACTATATCAGACTTTGGAAATCATCATGATTGCCGTTTTGGAAAATGGTATGAGGGTGAGGGTAAAGAGATGTTTGGAGATACTCCAAGCTATAAACAGATAGAGAAACCACATGCCATTGTGCACAATAATGTAATAGCTGTTATGAAGTTTGTAGATGGAACAGATAGTTGTGTTATCAATAAAGATATAATAATAAAAGACTTTACAGCAATGGAGCAAGCAAGTAGTGAACTTTTTGTTTTAGCAGAAGCTATGATAGATGAAGTACATTGATATATGTAATCCTTCTCTCCTCCTCTTGAGTTATTGCTTATTGGGGTATTACATTCATCTTCATAAATGTTGATTGATTTATTTTAGAAAACTTGCATTTTTATCTTCTTCATGATGCTTGGATTCTAGGTAATAGCTAAAATAAGTCACCAAAATCGGACACTAAACTTCACTTAATTTCCTAAATACAGGAAACTTATTAGAAACTAAGCCTTTATTTACTTATGCAACAAGCTTTTCACTTGGTGCCACTTCAACACTTAAAGAGGAAAATTCTTTATTTAAAAATTGTCCTCTTTTTTTATCTTCTTTTTTAATGGAGGGCTACCTCCTCCATTACCACAGACAAAGAGAGTAATTTTGCCATTTTAACAATCACATTTTTTTAACGATATTTCGATATAATATTACTCTTAGAAACTTAGATTTTTATAATAAACTTATTCCATCTAAAAATATTGCTAATGTAAAATAATGAAAGATTTCAAAATAAATAAGGGGAAGACTGTAATGGCAAAAGAAGCTGTAATACTCTTAAATATGGGTGGACCAAACAACCTAGATGAAGTGGAACTTTTTTTAAAAAATATGTTTAGTGATAAAAATATATTGACTATGAAAAGTGATTTGTTGAGAAAAGTAATAGGTGGTCTCATAGTCTTTAATCGGACAGAGAGTTCTCAAGAGATCTACAGACAACTTGGTGGAAAGTCACCCATAGTTGGGCATACAAAATCACTCGTTGCTAAACTTCAAAAGCGACTAGGTGAAAATGTTATAGTTGACTTTGTGATGCGCTATACGCCACCATTTGCAAAGGAAGTGATAGAAAGATTGAACGAACAAGATATAGGAAAAATCTATCTTATACCCCTTTATCCTCAGCAATCTACAACTACCACAAAGTCATCACTTGAAGATTTTGAGGAGCATTACCATAACTCTAAAGGCGATGCTGTAGTTGTAGAGATAAAACATTTCTTTGAAAATGACTCTTATAACAAAGCACTTTTAGAACATATCAAAGAAGAGGTACGAGAAGATGACTATAGAGACTTTGATATTATCTTTTCTGCTCATGGTTTACCTCAAAAGATAGTTGATGCTGGGGATGTGTATCAAAAACATATTGAGAAGCATGTCGAGATACTCAAACAAAAGATGCAAGATGCACAGATGGATTTTCATGAAGTTCACTTAGCTTATCAGTCCAAAGTAGGTCCTCTGGAGTGGCTTAAACCTTCTCTTGAGGAGAAGATGAAAGTGGTAAGGAACAGAGGCATTATTGTCTGTCCACTCGCTTTTACCATAGACAACTCTGAAACTGATTTCGAGCTTGAGATAGAGTATAGGGAGATAGCAGAGAAGTTGGGCTTTAGAGAATACCGTGTATCTAGCTGTCCAAATGATAGTGATCTCTTTGTAGATGCACTTCAAGAAATATACACAAAGATGCGTTAGAGATGAAGATAGTTATCTTTGATATGGATGGAACACTTATCGACTCAAAAAAAGATTTGGCAATTTCCATCAATTATATCAGAAAAACCAATCATAATTTAGATGCACTCAGTGAAGAGTTTGTTGTTGAGTGCATCAACATGGAAGTGCGTGATTTGCCATCTCTTTTTTATGGGACGAAGAGTTATGAGCAAAAAGATAGGGATATGTTTGAAGAGCATTATGCAAAACAATGTATCCAAAATCCTTATCTATATGATGGGGTGAGAGAGACCTTAATGAGTTTAGTGTCTGCAGGGGTAAAGATCTCAGTAGCTACCAATGCCCCAACTCAGTTTGCAGTGCGAATGTTGACTCAACTTGGTGTCGAAGATATGTTTGATGTTATCATAGGTGCAGACAAGGTAAAAGCATCTAAGCCCGATCCAGAAATGTTGCAAGTCATTTTAAAGCATTATCATTATGATAGAACTCAAGATAAAGCCTGGATGGTTGGAGACAATTCAAAAGATATGCTCAGTGCATCCAATGCTAGGATTGAGGCTATCTTTGCTACTTGGGGATTTTCACCTCAATCTGAGCATCTTGTGAGCATAGCAGATCCAAAAGAGATTATTTCCATCGTAGGGATCTGAAAAATTCTATCTCATGTGCCCCTATGATTCTTATCATATTTGTAGAACCACTGACCCCAACTGGGTCGCCAGCTGTTAGAATATACTGAGATTTTAGATTTAAGATACCACTTTTAAGCCCTTGCTCCATCATATCAGACATCATCATCCCTAAACTCTCATCGTTTACATTGAAACTTGGCTCTATCCCCCAAGATAGGGTGAGGTGGCGTGCCGTTTTCTTTGTATGCGTAACTGCGTAGATAAGGCATTTTGGTTTATATCTTGCGATTTTTTTAGCAGATTCTCCTGAAGATGTGATGCTTAGAAGTCCATCTGTGTGCAGGGTGTCGCTTAGTCTGACAGCAACTTCATTGATATTGTCTGACCTATCATTGCAGGTGAAATCTGCGTATTGAAAATATGGGTAATTTTTTTCTATCCCTATGATAGTATTGCACATTGTTTGGACTGCAAGAGTAGGGTTGTGTCCAACTGCACTCTCCTCTGAGAGCATTACTGCATCTGTGCCATCAAGTACAGCATTGGCAATATCACTGATCTCAGCTCGTGTTGCTGTGTCATTTTTTGTCATGGAGAGGAGCATTTGAGTTGCTGTGATAACAGGTTTCGCTGCTTTATTTGCTTTTTTGATGAGCATCTTCTGAACGCTTGGGACATCATAGTAGGGTATCTCTATCCCTAAGTCACCACGGGCGACCATTAGCCCATCACTCACTTGCAGAATGTTGTCTATATCTTTGAGTGCATCAAATTTTTCTATCTTCGCTATGAGTTTTGTATCTCCACCATATTCTTGAATGATTTGTCTTGCCTGTATCATATCCTGTGCCTTTTGCACAAAAGAGATTGCCATAAAGTCAACTTGATTTTTTACACCCCAAAGCATATCTTTTTTATCTTTTGGAGTGATAACATCTATGCCTAGTTCTGTATTTGGAAAGTTGACCCCTTTTTTTGAGCTGAGAATGCCGTCATTTTCTACTTCTACAACAACGCTATTTTGTTTTACCTCAATCACCTTTGAGCGAATGATGCCATCGTACATATAGATATAATCATCAAGTGCTAGTTGTTTGAGTATGCTTGGTTGGTTAATGCTTAGTTTATAGTGTGCATCATCTACTTGTACACCGAGGATGCTCTCTTGTACGAACTCAACCTTATCATTTGCTTTGAGGGTGAAATCATTGCTAAGTTCTCCAACTCTTACTTTTGGACCACTGATGTCTTGAAGTATGCCTACTATTTTATGGGTTTTTTGCATTGCTTCATTTATCCGAGAAAGTGTTTGCGAGTGATACTCATGGGTAGAGTGAGAGAAGTTTAAACGAAATACATTGACCCCAGCATCGATAAGTCTGATAATTGACTCCAATGAATCAGAAGCGGGACCAATGGTAGCTAGTATTTTAGTTCTTTTTTGCATAATAGTAATCCTTTGTTATATTATACATGGTTTTATGATAAAATAAGCAAATAATTTTGCTTAGAGGGACTTACTGTGTTTGATAATGACTTATTGGTATCTTTTGCATTTATGTCTGTGCTCTTTTTAAGACAGATATCTATTTTAAAACAACCGAGTAAGATTAACTATGCACCACTTATGATCGGGATAGGTATTGTGAGTAGTATTGTGCATTTTATCATCAATCCTGATCATCAAGATTTTGTTTTACTCTTACGAGAAGCATCTTTTCCTATACTGGTCTCTTTGATTTTGTTCGTTATGATGAATATAATGCATCAAGCAGTAGAGTCAGAACAAAAAAAGGTTCAGCACCAATTTACAAAAGAACTTATAGAGCAAATAACACAGCTTAAACGCTACACTTCAGAGCTTGAAATTAAGTTAAGCACCTCCCAAAAGTTGAATCTAGAATCTCAAAAAGATATTCGTGAACAATTTAAAGAAGATATTAAAGCACTTGATGTGATTAAAATAAATCAAAATAAATTTTTAGATAAGTTTGATGAGATAGAGCGATGGAGTAAGGGAGTTTCTCAGGCTTTTGAAAATTTTTCAAGTGTGCAGATGCCAGCCTTTGATGAAGTTGTTCATAAGCATATAGATATACTGAGGGTCTCAGAGCAAGATCATTATAATAAATTAACAAACATACTTCAAAGAGCAGTCGATAGTAGAACCGACATGTCACAAGACTTAGAAGAAGTAAAATCAAGTATGATTAAGATGGGGACTCTTTCAGCAGATATTTCTGATGCAATCGTTTCAAATACGATGAGTAAACTTATGAATGTCTCATCAACATTTGAAGATGCACTTTTATCTTTAAAATCCCATTCGGAAAGTCTCAATACCTCCCTTTTAGAAAGTGATGCAAAAATCCTTTCTATAAAAAATGAAAGTGAGATGTTGATGACTCAAATGTCGCTCTCCTCTCATAAAATGAATGAAATCGAAGAACAAAATAGTTCCATATATGACCTCTATACAAAAATGAAATCTCTTATGATTGAGATAGAGTCGATAAAAAGTGACTATGTAAAATCACAATCAGAACTCACAAATTTAGCAAGAGAGTTAAAAAGGTCTCAGGGGGATGAGATAGGTAGTGTAAAAAAAGAGATGGACTCTCTTATCATCACTCTTACAGATAAGATAGATAAATCTTTAGAAAAACTGCACGAGCATTTTCACATAACAAACGAGGGTTTATCCCCAAGTGTTCAAGAGTTGACAAAACGAGCACAGATGAAAAAGAGTTATATTGATTAGAAAAGCTCCTTGCCTCTTTCTTGAGGTTGGAGCTTTATTTTCTTAACTGATAAGCTAAAAAGAGATTAATCTAAATTTTTGCGTAATTGACAGTGATGGTCGCATCAAGTGCATCTAAAGCACTCATAGTATTTTCATGCACAGCACCATCAATAAGGATTACAGCAAGTGCTTCACCTTGATCATTTCTTGAGAGTGAAAAGTCAGAGATGTTTACATTGTTATTTGCCAAAATTGTACCAACACTTCCAATAACACCAGGAACATCAGTATTTTTAAGCATGATCATATCACCGTGAAGCGCTACTTCAATATCAAAACCATTAATAGCAACAATGCGTTGTACATTATCATCAAAGATAGTAGCAGAGATCGTGGTAGTTCCCTCAGCAGTTGTCAATTTGATAGTGATTAAATTTTTATACACAGAAGAGTCTACGCAAGATTCAGCCTCTATATCTATCCCTTTTTCTTTAGCAACAAACTCAGCATTCACATAGTTTATGGTACTTCCGCTTGTTTCGCTCATTGCACCAACTGCGACAAAAGTTGAGAGTGAATCAACATACTGGGATATCTCACCATATCCACTCACTTTGATAGAAATAATTTGACTTTTATTCATTTGAGATTCTAAGAAACCTATCTTTTGACCCATCTCTAAAAATGGTTTTACAAATGATGGTATTTTACTCTCGTCTATAGGAAGATTCATAGCATTTTGATATGCTATACCTTTTGCAGCTTCTATTGCATTGGTAGCAGCCTGTGTACCGATATTGTATTGAGATTCATAAGTATTTGCACCTAGGTGTGGGGAAACAACAATATTGTCCAAATCTAAAAGAGGATTATTGATAGCTGGTTCTTTTCCAAATACATCAATACCCGCAAAACGAATTTTTCCAGATTTAAGTCCATCAAAAAGAGCCTCTTCATTGTAGAGATCACCCCTGGCACAGTTAACAAGCACCACTCCATCTTTCATCTTTGCAATCTCTTCTTTACCTACAATACCAATAGTTTCTTTGTTTTTTGGTGTATGAATAGTGATAATATCACAGGCTAAGATATCTTCAAAGTTTTTTGTATAAGTCATATCTAGGTCAGTCACTTTTGAAGGGTGGATATAAGGATCGTATGCAACAATATCCATCTCAAATGCTTTAGCACGCTTTGCTACACGAGAACCTATGTTACCAAAGCCAATAATACCAAGTTTTTTACCTTTAAGCTCATATCCGTACCATTTTTCACGCTTCCAAATGCGTTCATCCTTAAGATGGTTGTGAGAATATGGGAACATTCTCATACAAGAAAGCATATGAGTCATAGTAAGTTCTACAGCCGCAATAGTATTTGCAGTAGGTACATTCATAACAATAATACCCTCTTTTGAGCATCCTGGAATATCTACATTGTCAACACCAACACCAGCACGAACAATAGCTTTCATATTTGTAGCATATTTGATAAAATTTGCATCAACATCTGTTGAACTTCTTGTTATCGCTACATCGGCTTTGGGAATAATCTCACTTACTAATTTGTCTTTTGGCTCATCTGCTGCCATTATGAAATTGATATTTTCATCATTTTCTAACATATCAAGTCCAGCTTGATGGATATGGTCACATACCACCACTGTATATTTTTGCATCTATTTATCCTTTTTATATAGCTTTACGCTCGCTATAATTTGGTAATTTTTAAGAACTTTAACTAAGGAGTTTAATTTCTTGTTATCTTTTGAGTAGATATCTAACTCTACACCTAACTTATCTCGTTTTAAAAAGTATTTTAATTTATGTTGGTTTAGTTCCTCTTTGAGACAAAAAAGCTGATAAGGGTCTATAAGTGAAGCTGAGAGTTTATATATTGTTTTACTTGTGATTTTTTCATTGAGTGAGGTTTGAATATAGACCTCATTCACAGGATAAAAATAACCCAACCTTTGTGTATCTGAGAAATGGTTTAACCAAATTTTACTTTTTTCTTTTGGAGTAACTACACTTTCTAACTGAAATGGTTCTAAATATTTTGTCTTTTTTGAAGAGTTTATATCTATAAGAAACATTACAATAAAAATAGCAACTCCAATCCCAATGAGAGGAGTAAGCCATTTTAACAAAGTGTGCATCTTACTTTAGTTTGTCTTTTATTAAATCACCTAAAGAGTGTGATTCATTATCATTGATCTCTTCAAGCATAGCTTGAGACTTGATATAGTCTAATTTTTTTACAGATAAACGGATACGATCACGCTTAGTATCTATAACAGCGATAGCTGCTTCGATCTCTTGACCAGATTCTAACTCCTCTTTTATTAGTGGCGTTAAATCTTCATCACGAATAAGTGCATCAACACCATCTTCAAGAGAAATAAATACACCAAAGTCTTTGATATCTCGGATAGTTCCAGTGATAGCTGTATTTATTTTATGAGTTTTTGCAAAAGCATCAATAGGAGACTCTAATAAAGTTTTACGGTTAAGAGAAATCTTTTGATCCTCTTCGTTGATTTTAGCAATCTTCACTTCAACCTCTTCGCCAGATTTCAATACATCTTTACATTTTGTATTTTTATCCCATGAGATATCTTGGTTATGTAAAAGACCTTCAACACCATCAATACGAACAAATGCACCAAAATCAGTAAGTGATGTAATAGTTCCAGTCACAATATCACCTTCAGAATATTTTTTCATAAACTCATCAAATGGTTTTGGAAGTAATTTTTTAAGAGAAACTCTTAATTTATGTGTTTGTGGGTTAATCTCTATAACTTCAACATCAATCTCTTGACCAACTTCTAAGTAGTCACCTGGATTTTTAACATTTTTGTTCCAAGAGATTTCTGAGATATGTAAGAAACCTTCGATATCATTTCCAAGATCAACAAATACACCATATGCTTCTACATTTGAAACAGTAACAGTGATAGTATCACCTTCATCTAATTCAGATTCAACCTCTTCCCATGGATCTGAGTGAACAGCTTTGATAGAAAGTGAAAGATGGCGTTTGTCTTTATCATAAGAGATAGCTTTAACAGCGACAACATCTCCCTCTTCGTAAAGCTTTGAAGGGTTTACTGGACCTTTATAAGAGATCTCATTGTAGTGAACAAGACCATCGGCTCCACCAACATCAACGAACATACCATAAGAAGTAATTTTCTTGATAGTACCCTCAACGATAGTATCTTCTTCCATTAATTTGTCAATGATCTCTTTTTTACGCTTACGCTCTTCATTGAAAAGTTTACGACGAGAAACGACAATAGAGCTTTCTTTTTCATCTACTTTGATAACTTGTGCTTTAATCTTACGACCTATGACATCATCAGTATCTTTAAATGCTGCTAATGAGCGAGGCATAAAGAAAGAAACCGTATCAGCTTCTACTACATATCCACCACGGTTTTTCTTAGTGATGATACCTTCAATGATTAAATCCTCAAAGTCTTCTTTATGTGCATCAATAAACTCAATAGTTTTTTCTTGCTCTAAAACTTTTTTATATGAAATTTTAGGACGCTCATTGTAGTATCCTATAATCATTACTTTGATTTTGTCCCCAGTAGCAAACTTCAGTGCACCAGACTCATCACGGATTTCATCAAGGTTTAAGATACCTTCCAACTTGTCGCCAACACCCACTAATGCTCGGTTATCTTCGGCTTGCATTTCAACAATTTCACCCTCAACTATACGGCTTGTCTCTTGCTTTTTTTCACTCGCTGCAAACATCTCTGCAAAATTTTCTTCTTCTTCAAATGATTCGTTATCGAACGCCATTACCTGTACCTCTGTATTAAAAATTGCGTGATTATACACGATTTTTGATTATAGGAGTATTAATTTAGAGAGATATTCGTAAAAAATTTACTTATTAATCTTTGATTCTATTGCATTCACAACATTTTGGATAATCCAATCAGGGGTAGAAGCTCCAGCACTGATACCGCAAAATTCTTTACTTTTAAACCAATTATAGTCCAAATCATTTTCATCTTCTATGTGGTAACTATCTTGACAATTATCACAAGAGATACTAAAAAGTTGTTTTGTATTTGAAGAATTTTTTCCACCAATAATAAGCATGATATCTGCTTGTTTTGAAAGGTTGAGTACAGCTTCTTGATTTTCAAATGTTGCATTACAGATAGTGTTAAAGACTCGAACCTCTTTATGGCGAGGAATGAGATAGTTTGCAACCTCTATATAATCTTCAACTTTTCTTGTTGTTTGAGCGATGAGCGCTATCTTTTCTTTAAGTTTTATGCTTATCAAATCTTTTGAAGATGTAACCACTAAAGCACCATGCGTCGCATAAGACTTGACACCTTTGATCTCTGGATGTGCCTCATCCCCAAAGATGACAACACTATATCCAGCTTCACTCATCTCTTGGGCTATCTCTTGAGGCTTTGTCACATAGGGGCAAGTTGCATCGACCACATCAACATTATTTTTTTTTAGTTCTTGTAGTTCATTTTTTTGGATACCATGTGTACGGACAATCGCTTTATCCCCCTCAGAAAAAACTTTATAGTCATCCGTAAGACCTACCTGATAGTCAGCATCAAGTCTTGCTATCTCTTTAGAGTTATGTATCAAAGGTCCATAAGTTGAAGCATTTTTATTTTCTTCTGCAATTTTTATAGCGCGTTTTACACCAAAACAAAATCCGTAATTTTCAGCTAATTGTATTTTCATAATGTAAACTTTATATTTGTTATTTTTTTAAGTAATTCAAAAAAATTTGGGAAAGAGGTGTTTATGCATTCTAAATCACTCACTCTCATCCCACATTTGAGTCCTGC
>WFMY01000061.1 GCA_015488855.1 Helicobacteraceae bacterium | reverse complement strand
TCAAGAGATGAGATAAAACATAAGTTACGGTATAAAAAAGCACACCTTTTGGTCATAGCCATCCCCTCGGCGTCTAAAAATAAGATAAAAAATATTTATGAAGATTTGTCTGTTTATTTTGAAGAGGTACAAGTGCTTCCATCTTTAGGTGAGATTTTTGGTGAAAAAGATTTTTCTATGCAGCTAAAGGATATCTCAGTTGAGGATTTACTTGCTAGGCATCCGACAGATTTAGACAAAAGTAAGATCTCTTCTTTCATAAAAGATAAAACTATTTTAATAACAGGTGCTGGTGGTAGTATAGGGAGTGAGATATGCAGACAATGTAAAGTCTTTGGTGCGAAAAAGCTCATACTTTTAGACCATAGTGAGTTTAACCTTTATAGCATTCTTGAGGAGTTTAAAAATATAGAAGTTGTTCCAGTGATGCAGAGTATTTTGAACTTAGATGCAGTAGAATTAACTTTTGATACGCATAAACCAGACATAGTTATCCATGCAGCAGCCTACAAACATGTACCTCTTGTAGAGGCAAATATAGCCGATGGTATCTTAAACAATGTTCTAGGTACAAAAAATGTTATAGATACAGCTATCAAATATAGTGTGGATAAGTTTGTGATGATATCTACAGATAAAGCTGTCCGCCCTACAAATGTTATGGGTACTACCAAGCGTATCTGTGAACTTTATGCACAAAACTCCAATGGAAAGGGGACAGATATAGTTGCAGTTCGTTTTGGGAATGTTTTAGGATCGAGTGGCAGTGTTATACCTAAGTTTAAAAGTCTTATTGAAAATGGACAAAACTTATGCGTAACACATCCAGATATTACAAGATACTTTATGCTTATACCTGAGGCTTGTGAACTCGTACTTCAAGCGGGGGCTATTGGCAGTGGTGGTGAGATATTTATCTTAGATATGGGTGAGCCTATAAAGATAGTGGACTTAGCACAGAAAATGATAGACTTAAGTGGTCGTAGTAATATAGAGATAGAGTTTAGCGGACTGCGCCCTGGGGAAAAGCTCTATGAAGAGTTACTCATAGATGACAGTAACTGTACTACTGCATATGACTCTATAACAGTTGCAAAGCCAACACCGTATGACCTTGATAAGCTGACTCAAGATATAGCAGAGTTACTCAGTTGTGAAGATAAACTTAAAAAACTAAAAGAGATAGTTCCCGAGTTTGACCATCAGTTAAATTAGCATATATTCTTTGTCTCTCTTTTAATTTGTCTTCTCATAAAAGTAGTTAGTAGCTTCTACAAAACCATTTACACTCCCACAGTCAAAACGCTTCCCTTTGAACTTATATGCTATCACTTTTCCTTGTTTTGCAAGTTCAAGGAGTGCATCTGTTATCTGAATCTCTCCACCTTTGCCTGGTTTAGTTTCTTTTAGGATGTCGAAAATATCTGGAGTTAGTATGTAGCGACCTATGATAGCCAGATTTGAGGGTGCGTCTTTTGGGTCTGGTTTTTCTACCATGTCTGTTACTTGGTAAAGGCTGTTGTTTGGTGCAGCTGAAGCAGCACATCCATGGTCACCTTCAAGACATGTTGCTTCAGCCTCACCGCTCTCTGGATGTGTTGCTTTAGCCTCACCGCTCTCTGGATGTGTTGCTTTAGCCTCACCGCTCTCTGGATGTGTTGCTTTAGCCTCACCGCTCTCTGGATGTGTTGCTTTAGCCTCACCTATAAGTTGACCAGCTATAACACCATACTTATTTGTATCTTCTTGTGGAACCTCTTCTATGGCTACCACACAACATTTATGTTCATTATAAATATTTATCATTTGAGAAAGGACACCATCCCCATCATTGTCACACAAGTCATCAGCCAACACTACAGCAAAAGGCTCATCCCCTATGAGTGTTTCACCACAAAGTATAGCATGACCAAGACCTTTCATCTCCACCTGTCTGGTGTATGAAAATGTACAGTTAGTGATGACACTGCGTATCTCTGAAAGATAATGTTCTTTTGATGTCCCTTTTATCTGATGCTCTAACTCATACGAGATGTCAAAGTGATCTTCTATAGCTCTTTTTCCACGACCTGTAACTATAGCCATAGTATCTAAGCCCGCTTCAAGTGCTTCTTCTACACCATACTGGATAAGTGGTTTTGTAAGCACTGGCAACATCTCTTTTGGAGTAGCTTTTGTCGCAGGAAGAAACCGTGTTCCATAACCAGCAGCTGGGAAAAGGCATTTTTTAATTTTCAATTCATTCTCTCTTTATATATTTTTTTTTGGGATTTAATATATGTAATTATATCCAGTCAATTCTAATTTTAAAAGAAATACTCAATTCTCTTCAGACAATTCATTGATCATATTTTTTTAACTTATCTTTTAATATAATTTTTCCAGCTTCAACTCCTGGTTGATCATACGCATTTATGTAAAGAAATTTTGCCACAACAGAGGTGAGTAGTTCATACTCATACATCAAAGATGCTATACTTTTTTCATCTACTGCATCTATGGTTATCTCATCACAAGGGATATCGTTTAGGTTATTGAGAGATTCTATGGTGGCATCTGCTTGATTTTTTATGAGGGAAGTAAAACTGATATTGTTAATGTAGTCAATATCTTCAAGACCTTTGAGCGAGATATCTGGAACCTTTAAAGAGCTATCGAAGTCCTCTACTTTGATCACTGTGACAGTTTTGTCCCGTTTTCCTTCTACGATAAGTTGTAAAAAGGAGTGTTGGTCGATGGGACCGATGATGCCAATAGGAGTAAGACCTTGTCTGCTTGAATTGATATCTACTTTACCTAAACTCTCCCCCCATAGTTGGATATACCACTTGTTAAAACCTTCTAGTCGTGAAGAGTAAGAGAAAACTACATTGATGTTGAAACTGTTTTTATATTCCGCTAGGAAGCGAGCTTTTTTTAGGATGCGGTTGTATGCTGAGGGTGCAGCTAAATTGTTTTCTTTTGGATGTGAGGGTGCAGCTAAAGCAGCACATCCAGGATTGTCTTGTGGATGTGTGGCTTTAGCCTCACCAAAAAAATCATCATAAACCCCTCTTATTCCAGCTAAAATCTCATCAACATCTATCCCAACTATCGCTAAAGGGATAAGCCCAACATTACAAAAAACAGAAAATCTTCCACCAACATCTTTTGGAATACTAAAAGTTTTCATACCATTTACTTTTGCAAAAGTATTTAATTTTGAATCATCTTCTGTGATAACTATAGTATTTGTTTTGTCACACTTTACCAGTGAGTTGATATACTTGAAGATAGAGATGGTCTCTAGGGTAGTCCCAGACTTAGATATCACCACAAAGAGTGCATCATCTAAGTTGATAGCATCTATCTTTGATTGTAACTCAATGGGGTCTGTACTCTCTATGAAATGCAATTTTTTTGTAAGTTTTTTAGAGTGTTTCAAAAACTTATAGATAGCATAAGTTCCAAGTGTACTCCCCCCTATCCCAATAACAACTATGTTTGTTTGTTTCACACTCTGTGCGAACTCTTTGACTGCACTGAGATCTTGATGCACTAAGTTATAGTAACCTATCTGTTCTCTCTCCTGTGCTATCGCACTAAAAACATCTGCATCAGATATGGTTGGGTTAAAGTTGTGTTTGTATTTCATTTTATAATTCGCTCTCTTAGATAGATGGGAAACCTAGGATTTCCTTTTGAAGTGTATCCATAATACTTAAAAGTAATAATGGAGTTTATCTTTGGTGGTTCATCTCTCAGAGCATCACTCAACCCTGAACCAATTTTGATGATTTTACCATCTTTTAGTTTACAGTTTAATGAGCCTAGTTTATCTTTGTATTTTCCTTTACCTTCGTTATAACCTACTATCTTACATTCTGTATCTTGATAGCTTTTGACTTTGAGAGCATGAGAGTTTCGTCCTGTATAGTACGAGAGATCTCCATCACGAACAACTACACCCTCCCCACCCTTTTCTTCTACACTTTTTAGGAAACTTTTCAGATGCTCTTTATCTTTTACTTTGATCTGTTTGATGAGTTTTAGGTAGCTTGTTTCTTTAACTTGTGAGAGTCTTTGGAGTAAGTTCCCTTTTGCTTGGGGGACTTCAAAGATGTTGTAGGTGAGTTGTTGCCATTTATTTTGTGCAGCTGAAGCAGCACATCCTTTGACCCCTAGATGTGTGGCTTTAGCCTCACCTTGAACCTTTCTCATCTTTTGGTGCAGCACATCCTTTTGACTCTTTGGATGTGTGGCTTTAGCCTCACCTTGAACCTTTCTCATCTTTTGGTGCAGCACATCCTTTTGACTTTCTGGATGTGTGGCTTTAGCCTCACCTTGAACCTTTCTCATCTTTTGGTGCAGCACATCCTTTTGACTTTCTGGATGTGTGGCTTTAGCCTCACCTGATCTCACTAAGGAACTAATCCTATCAAAACTAGCCCTTTTACTCCACAACTCCCCATCAAGCTTAAACTTCGGAAAATCTTTTGTAAAAAACTTAGGCACACAAAACTGATGACCGTTGCGTGAGATAAGATGCTCCCCATCCCAGTAAGCTCGAACACCAT
>WFMY01000060.1 GCA_015488855.1 Helicobacteraceae bacterium | reverse complement strand
ATATGCAAAACATCTTCTAAAATCATACTGTTTTGATAAAGCTGTTTTTCTCGTTGGAGGATATGCGAAGCACTCTTAACTTGTGTAAGCGTGTAACTTACGGCAACACTCATTACGATGACAAACATCAAGGTAAGAAGAAGAGCTATACCTTTTCGCGAAGAGTTATGGCTCATCTTAATGAATTACCCATAGACATGATAGGCAACAACATAGAAGAAACAATGAACCCGATAGTCCCGCCCACAAAAAGCATCAAAGCCGGCTCAAGCAGTGTTAAAAGAATTGCAATTTTATCTTTGTTTTCTTCAAAATACAATTCTGAAATATTGTGTAAAACTGATTCCAGTTGTGAAGTTTCCTCCCCAAGTGCGATAGTTTGAATCATAGAGAGTTCTATAATGTTTTTAGACTCATAAAGAGTTTTTGAAAGTAGCTTGCCCTCAACAACCTCTTGTGAGGAATCTAAAAATATCTTTTTAATAACACGGTTATTTAAAATATTTGCACTAAGATTAATCGTATGCACAAACGGCACGCCAGAACGAGTAAGCAACGATGCCATATACGCAAAACGAGCCAATTCACTTTTTAAAACTATATGACCAAAAAGAGGAAGTCTTAAAATCATCCTATCGATAAGATAAGCAAAAGAGTAAAAGCGTTTTTTCATAAAAATAAATAAAACTATAGCAAGAAATATCCCGCCTAAAAGAAACTGAAAATTATTGCTAAAAAACGATCCTGCCGCGATAACAAACTCTGTGGAAGCTGGTAATTTTTGATTTAGATTTTTAAAGATAGAAGTGATCTGCGGTACAACATAAGTAAGCATAAAGCTTATCATTAAAAGTGCAACTACTATCATAAACGCAGGATAAGCAAATGCGCCTTTTATCTCTTTGTTGATTTTATCCTGCTCCTTTAAAAAACGTGAAAGTTCCAATAAAACTTCACCCAATATACCTCCATCTTCACTGACTTTGATGGATTCGACATAAAAAAGCGGTAATTCTACAATACTTTGCTCATGTAAAGCGGTATAAAAATTTTTCCCCTCATTAAGATGTGTTGAAAGCGTTGAGAGAAAGAGATGCATTTTTTTATCACTCTCATAGTGAGTTTGAATAACTTTTAAAGCAGAAACGATGCTAATGCCTGAATGTAAATAAGTAGCAAGCTCACGAGAGAGAGCCGAAAGTTCTTTTGGGGATATCTTCTTGCGCCTGTTTAACCGCAGACCGTCAAACAGGCTTTTTTGTTCCTGTGAAATTTTTTCATATAAAATTTCTTTAGCCTTAAGTTTTGCCTTTGCTTCTTGCAGGGAAAATGCTTCTACTTTGTTGCTGATTTTTTTTCCGTTGGCATCAATACCTTTGTATCTAAATATCACTCTACTTCCTCTTGAAGTTGTTTTTTGGCTGTTATGGCATCTTGCAGTGAATTGTAAGCCTTTGTTTTTGTAAAATACCCGGTGTAGTCATACGCCCTACCTTTGTCAAGTACGATGATTTGATCGCTTACGCCATTTTTATAAACAGAAAAAGTAAAACAGTCCCTACCTTTTGGCAATGCAACAGCTCCTAAAAAAAAGTCATATCGATAGCTTTGTACATTTTCATCTACAAAACTAGCAATTTTTGAGACTACTTTATTATCTCTATAGATGGTACACTGCGAACATCTGTCGCCACAAACAATAGAGACTTTATTTCCATCTTGCATAAATCTTAGTAGATAGCTTTTTAGTGTTAAAAGCGTTGGCTTGTGCGCTGTTTTTTTTAAAGGTTCTTTTATCTTTGAGATCGCTAAAGAGTAAACAACACCGATGATAACTATAACAATCATCAACTCAATAAGCGTAAAAGCTTTTTTCATCTAAAATTACTTACACTGACTCATTTTGATATCAGCATCGGCACCTTTTCCTCCCTCTTTGTCATCTGCGCCCAAAGAGGTAAGTTCAACTTTTCCGTTATTGTTAATATAGATAAAATTGTGTCCCCAAGAATCTTTTGGCATTTTACCATCTTTAAAATACTCATCATTTTTGGTTAAGACAGACAGTCCCTGCTCAGTTGAAGGATAAACGCCATGTTGCATCTT
>WFMY01000059.1 GCA_015488855.1 Helicobacteraceae bacterium | reverse complement strand
TTAGTGTGGTATTTCCAAGTAATTATGGTATTGAATGCAATCTTTAGACAATCTTCACAATGTGCTTTTATAATTCTTGTAACTTTAAAGTAGGAGGACAGAAAATGAGTAAAGTTAATAGTTTAATGTGCTAAACTACAGCAAATCAGAAGGCTCCGTTAGTCATTCATGGGCAATCGCAAAAAAATCTTGTAAAAAATGGAAATTTCACAAACATTCTTCTACTTTTTTTACTTTTTACTTTCCACTTTTTGAGTGTTTTGTGAAAAGATCTTAAGTGTTTGAGGATTCAAGAAAATGAGTTTTTTCTGAATTTTGCAGTGTGGGAATGTTATGGAATTTTTAGGAGTACCTATTAGGTTAGAATAAACTTTTTAGAGTACAATCATGTAAATATTTAAAGGAAAAGAAGAAATGGTAAAAAAGAATTTTTTATTAAGTTTGAGTTTGAGTCTGTTTTTTTGGAGTTCTACTCTCATGTATGCTCAAGAGGTAGAAAAGTCTAGTTCTATTTGGACAACAATAGGACAAGACTATAGCAACTTTTATACTGATGGTGATCGTTGGATTAGACTTGGTGTAGCATTTGGTAGTATGAGTGTAGTAGCAAATACATCTGTAGATCAAAATATTAGAAATTGGTATCAAAATAAGATAAGAAGCCAAAAGACTGATAACTTTGCAGTGTATGCAAAAATGTTTGGAGAGGGAAAATATGAAATACCTATCTCTCTTCTTGCGAGTAGTATTAATCTTATTGTTGATGACTCTTCTATAGGTTTCTGGGGTGCTAGAGTAGCAAGAACCTATCTTGTCGGTGCACCAGCACTCTTAGCAGCACAAAAATTAACTGGTGCTTTAAGACCATCAAGTCCAACAAGCAACCCATCTAAAAACTCTTTTTGGAAACCCTTCCATGCAAAAAATGGTGTGAGTGGTCATGCTTTTATGGGTTCTGTTCCTTTTATGGTTATTGCAAGAATGTATGGTGATAACCCTTATGTAAAATATGGAGCGTATCTTGCATCTACTCTTGCAGCTTTATCAAGAGTGAATGATGATAAGCATTATACCTCTCAAATAATTCTTGGTTGGTATATGGCTTATGAATCCGTAGATGCAGTGTTTAAGACTGATAAGAAAAAGAATAAATGGGCATTCTCCCCTATGATAGGAAAAGGATTTTACGGGATATCATTAAACTCAAGATGGTAAAAATTGACGGATTAAACTATTTATATTTCAATTTTACTGCCTTTGCTATGATTAGATTTTGGATTTGATAGAAAGAACTTATGTTCATAATTTGGGTTTAATCTATGATTAGATAAAATAAGCTTTAAAAAAAGGCAAACAATGAAAATAGTAGTTATTCAAGGTCCAAATCTCAACATGCTTGGAGTTCGTGAGCAACAAATTTATGGTCCAATGAAATTAGAGCAGATCCATGCTCAAATGCAAGAGTATGCAACACAAAATAGTATGGAGATTGAATTTTTTCAAACTAATCTTGAAGGTGAGTTAGTTGATAGGATTCAAGAGTGCTATGGTGATGCAGATGGTATTATCATTAATGCTGCTGCATATACACATACATCTATTGCTATTCGTGATGCTATCGCTGCTGTTGCGATTCCAACTATCGAAGTGCATATCTCTAACATTCACCGTCGCGAAGAGTTTAGAAAAGAAAATATGATTGCTCCTGTATGTACATCATCAGTTGTTGGTTTTGGTCCATTTGGTTACCACCTTGCAATGACTGGTATGCTTCAAATTATGACAGAGATACAAGCAGCACAAGAAGCACAAGCAGCAGCTCAAGCTCAGTAATGTACCTCAAGCACAGCCTAAGTGACGACTTAGTAAGATACAAAGGTTTGTGCTTTACCTATAAAACTACTCAAAAAAGCTCTTTTCGATATAGAGTAGTTGTAGGTATAGGGGGCAATATCGGCGATGTAAAACGAAGGTTTGTGCATCTTTTTTATTATTTAAAAAAGCAACAGCAGGTTGAACTATTGCAAACATCATCAATTTTAAAAAACCCACCTTTTGGTTTTTTAAATCAAGATGATTTTTTTAATAGTTTAATGATATTGCAAACTTCGATGCAACCTAAGCAATTTATGGGCTATTTACATAGAGTAGAGAAGAAGTTTGCTAGAAAAAGAAGTTTTACCAATGCCCCAAGGAGTTTGGATTTGGATATTATATTTTTTGACAACAGGGTTATCAATACTACAACATTACAAATTCCCCATAAAGAATGGTTTCAGAGACAAAGCGTAGTCATCCCACTTATGGATTTAGTGTAAAATGAAAGTATTGACATTTACAGGTAAGAGTCCCTCAGAAGCTTTAAAAAATGCACGAATAGAGATAGGCGATGAGGGTATGCTCATCGAAACTCGAGAGATTCAGAAAAAAGCACTAGGTAAAGAGCCTCTTTATGAGATAGTTGTTGGTGTAGATGAAGAAGATGTTAAAAAGCATAATGCTAACAATTTGTATAAGAAACCCTTACAAAATCAAAAACCAATTAAACAAGAAAGTAAGGATGTCCTTTACAATATCTCAAATGCTGCTGCACAGATCTCGGAGATAGCAGATGTGACAAGCCCTATGTCTGAATATTCAAAAGTAAAAACTCAAGTTAGACAAAGTGAGCCAAAAGAACTTAAAGAGATAAAATCTCAGATAAGTAAACTTGGTGATAAAGTAAATCTTATCCAAAATATGTTTTGGGATGAAAAATCTCCAGAGATAGAAACTCAAATCCCTCCCGAATTTGCAGAGATATATCGTCTTGCATCACAAAGTGGTATGGATAGTGAGCATCTTAATGATATTATGCGTATGACACTTACACATATGCCACTGCAGATGCGTGAAAACTCCACCACTGTAAAAAGATATTTTCAAACACTTCTTCGCAAGATGATTCCTATCCGACTAGAAAGTATGCCGGGTATTGGTGCAAAAAAAGTTATTATGCTTGTTGGACCAACGGGTGTAGGAAAGACAACAAGCATCGCAAAACTCGCAGCAAGATACTCCTACCTTATGGAAAAAAAGTATAAAGTTGGTTTAGTTGTTTTAGATACATATCGAATAGGGGCAGTGGAACAACTGATGCAGTATGCCCGTATGATGAAGCTTGGCATTGAGACTGTTGTTGATCCTCCAGAATTTGCAACTGCTCTAGATGCTCTTAAGTATTGTGATTATATTTTGATTGATACTATGGGATCAAGCCCTTATGATAAGGGTAAAATTGAGAAGATACATGAATGCTTAAATGCTAATGATACTGAATTTAATGTAGATGTCGTACTTACGATGCCAAGTTCTATCAAATATGATGATATGAAAATAACTTATGAAAACTTTTCAAATTTAGGTATAGATACTTTAATGTTTACAAAACTTGATGAAACAAAAGGGTATGGTAATATATTTTCTCTTGCATATGACACAAAAAAACCTATAAGTTATTTTTCTGTAGGTCAAGAGGTTCCAGAAGACTTAGTCTGTGCAACAAGTGAGTTTCTTATCGAATGCTTGCTTCATGGGTTCAATAGGAGCAAAATATGAGTTCTCATCAGGCAAAAAAACTTGAAGAATTAGTAGCACAAAAAAGTAAAAACAAATCAAGAAATACCCGCTTTATTGCGATAACTAGTGGCAAAGGAGGCGTTGGGAAAAGTACAATTAGTTCAAACCTTGCATACCTTCTTTCGCAAAGTGGTCTCAATGTTGGAATATTTGATGCAGATATAGGCCTTGCAAATTTAGATGTTATCTTTAATGTCAAGATTAAAAAAAATATCTTGCATGTTCTCAAAGGGGAAGCAACAGTTTCAGATATCCTCGTCCCTGTAACGAGAAATTTGATTTTGATCCCTGGTGAGAGTGGTGATGAGATACTCAAGTATGCAGACCGTGCACTTTTCGAGCGTTTTATGCAAGAAGCCGAAATTCTTGATAAACTTGATGTGATGATCATAGATACCGGAGCTGGGATAGGTGAACATATACAAATGTTTTTAAATGCGGCAGATGATGTTATAGTGGTTACCGTACCTGATCCTGCAGCTATTACCGATGCTTATGCAACAGTGAAGACTATCTCGAGTGTAAGAGATGATATTGGGATGATACTCAATCAAGTAAAAAATGAAAAAGAAGCTATTGCAATATATAAAAAAATTAAACAAGTTGCTTTAGCAAATATTGGAAAACAATTAAACTTAGAATATTATGGAAAAGTAAACTCTGATATAAAAGTTTCTTCATCCATTAAAAAAAGAGAGATTTTTTGTGCGACATATCCAAATTCTACACCCTATCAAGATGTTGTTGCCATTGCAAATAAAATCATTACCAAATTGGAACGAGATGTGCTAGTTTCTGCTAGAGAAAGTGGCTTGAGTGGACTATTTAAACGTCTTATTCAGCACTTCTAAAGTATTTAAAATGGGGTCTGCATGCTAGGGGAAAATTTCGTTTATTTTTTTACTGTTCAGGGATTTTTCGTTGGTATAGTTTTTGGCATACTGAAATCTTTTGACGCTGAGGGTTTGCTTCTCTATACTTTTTTTATTACAGCCTTCTTTTATCTTTTCTCTCATGTGATTATTGCTTTTTATTTTAGAACTATTGTTATGAAAACTTATGGATTTCCAAAAGAACTTCATGAAAAGCATTTAGACAAGATAGTAAAAGAGATTAACAAAAGAGAAAACTTAATAGATGCTGCAGCAAAAGTAACTGATGAAGCAATTCAAGCAAACAAAGAGCATTCTTTAGGAGAAAAAAGTGCTTGATTGTTATACGCAAGATCTTAAACATAAAGAAGATGAACTGGCTATTCAGTATCTACCAGCAGTAAAAGCGATGTCCTTTAGACTCAAAGAAAGACTGCCTAGCTCTATAGACTATATGGATCTCTCAGCTATTGGAACAGAAGAGTTGATTAAGCTAGCTAGAAGATATGATGAAACGCTCAATGATTCTTTTTGGGGCTATGCAAAAAAGCGTGTGTATGGAGCGATGCTTGATCATCTCCGTTCTTTAGATATTTTATCTCGTGCAAGTCGAAAACTTGTCAAGGCTATTGACTATGCTATAGAAGAATATAGGGTAGTTCATGATGAAGAGCCAACAGATGAAGAATTGGCTATAATATTAGATGAAAATATAGTTAAAGTGCACAATGCAAGAATTGCTTCAAGTATATATACAGTAATGCCTCTTCACGACCAACTCCATGTTGGTGACGAAGGAGCAGCCTTAGTTCGTATCGAAAAAGAAGAATTAGTAGATGTGATAAAAAAAGTTTTAGGCAGCTACACTCAAAGGGAACAGATGATAATACAACTTTATTATTTTGAAGAATTAACCCTCAAAGAGATAAGCGATGTTTTAAGCATAACAGAATCAAGAATATCACAAATCCATAAATCTGTTTTACAAAAAATAAAAAATAGTATAGGCGTAAGTAATGGCTGATATACTTTCACAAGAGGAGATTGATTCTTTACTCGATGTCCTAGAAGATGAAGGTGGAGAGATTGCTGAGTCAACAGATGATTTCTCACAACCTCAAAAACAAGCTACGCTTTATGATTTTAAGCGACCAAATAGAGTTTCAAAAGAGCAACTTCGTGCTTTTCGTGGTGTTCATGATAAGATGGCTCGCTCTTTGGCATCACAGATATCTTCTATCATGCGTTCTATTGTTGAAATACAACTTCATTCAGTTGATCAAATGACCTATGGTGAATTTTTGATGTCTTTGCCAAACCCTACAAGTTTTAATGTTTTTTCGATCAAGCCATTGGAGGGAAGTGGAGTTATTGAGATTAATCCAACTATTGCATTTCCTATGCTTGACCGACTTCTTGGTGGCAAAGGTGAACCTTTTGATGCCTCTCGTGAATTTTCAGATATAGAACTCTCTTTGTTTGAAACAATTTTACGCGTAATGATGAGTACCCTTAAAGAAGCTTGGGGACCTGTAATGGAGGTTTACCCAAATATTGAGTCAAAAGAATCTAGCCCAAATGTTGTTCAAATAGTTGCTCAAAATGAAATAGTTGTAATGGTGGTGATGGAGATAATTATTGGGCATAGTTCTGGTATGATGAATATATGTTATCCTGTTATTGCCTTAGAACCTATTCTTCCAAAATTGGCTTCTCGCGATTTGATGCTCAATGAAACAAGTTCTAAAAAAAGTAGAAATACTGAGCTTCAAGTACTTTTAGGCGGTGCTAAAGTGAACTTGGAAGCGAACTTAGGCGATGTAGAGCTTACCTTACGAGATATTTTAGATTTACGAGTTGGTGATGCTATTAGACTTTCAGCTGCTGCAGATGATATTGTGACTGTTTGTGTCGATGGGAAAGAGAGGTTTCGTGGTGAAATAGGTCTCAGAAGATTTAGAAAATCTATCCAAATTACAGAGATAATAGATACTGAAAAAGATGCTGTAAAACGCGCGCTAGAGAGTTTTGAATTCAAACGACATGAAAAAATTTCAGGAGTTGCTGATATAATTAATGATAAACCATTGGAAAAAAATGAGCTTAAGGAATAAAAATGAATGATTTTATAAAACTTCTTGAAAATGAAATAATTGCAAATATAGAAACAATGGTTGGTGTAGCTCCAAGTTTAACCTTGAAAGAGGAACAAGAATTAAATATGATGGCAAGTATAATTCCTCCTATTGTTCTTATGAAAATGAGTGTTTCTGGAGCAGTAGAAGCAAAAGCTATGGTTGCGGTTCCTCCAAATTTAGCTGCTGCATTATCAGATTTGATGATGGGTGAAGAGTTAGTAAGTAGAGATGATATTAATGATGATGATGTTGATGGTACAAAAGAAGCCTTTAATACAATTTTTGGAACAATTAATACTGTTTTATCCTCACAAAAAGAGATGCCTATAGTTTCATTTAAATTTGAGAGTATAGAGTTTATTAATAACGATTCAGAAGTTGCTCTTAATGAGTATTCATTAATGTATAAGTACGATTTTAAAATAGACTCATTAAATTCACTTTTTATGTTTATCATAGATGAAAAACTAGAAAATTCACTCTCTGGTAAAGTTGAGACAGGTAATGATGAATCTCTTGGAGTTGATAACTTAGATAATAGCACAATAAACGCTCCAAATTTAAGTGCTATCGAGATGAATAATATATCTTTAATCATGGATGTTAAACTTCCTGTACGGGTGCGAATAGGTAAGAAAAAAATGCTTCTTAAAGATGTATTAAACATGGATATAGGTTCTGTTATCGAACTCAATCAGTTAGCGAATGATCCTTTAGAAATACTTGTAGATAACCATGTGATAGCACAAGGTGAAGTTGTTATTGTTGATGGTAACTTTGGTATTCAAGTAACATCTATAGGTACAAAACGAGAAAGATTAGCGCAGCTAAAAAATTAATATGAAAAAAGAAAATTTAAGTAAAAAATATATTAAAGATATAAAATCAGCAGATGTGTGGAGCGTTTTTAAGATATTGGCTGATTTTGTAAAAGGGTTTGATGAACTTGGTGATCTAGGACCATCAGTTACAATTTTTGGAAGTGCTAGAACTGATGAAAGTGATAAATATTATATAAAAGCTGTAAAACTTTCTTCTATGCTTGCAAATCGTGGTTTTAATGTTATAACAGGTGGTGGGCCTGGCATAATGGAAGCTGCTAATCGTGGTGCAAGTGAACACAAAGAAGTAGAATCAATCGGTTTGAATATTGACTTACCCTTTGAGCAACTTCCAAATCCTTATACAACGATAGAATTAGATTTTGATTACTTCTTTTCTCGAAAAGTAATGTTAGTAAAATATTCTATGGCGTATGTTATTTTCCCTGGTGGTTTTGGTACATTAGATGAACTTTTTGAAGCTATGACTTTGATTCAAACAAGGAAAGTAACAGGTGTTAAAGTTTTTGTTGTTGGAGTTGAATTTTACCAACCTCTCATTGATTTTTTAAGAGGATCTCTTGTTGAAGGTGGAATGATAGATGAAGAAGATCTTGAGATGATACAATTAACAGATGATTTAGACCTGATTGCAGATGAGATTGAAAAATCTTTGAGTAATCAAATAGATATTTTAAAAGATGTTGGATTAAGTGATACAAAATATTTCAAATCTTTACAAAAATTTTTTAGTGGCAACGATGAGTAAAAAAGTTCTCGTAGGGATGAGTGGAGGTGTTGACTCTACTATTAGTGCATTACTCCTTAAAGAAGAAGGCTATGAAGTTGAAGGGCTCTATATGAAGCTTCATACTAAACCTGGCTATCATGAGATACATCTAGCCCGTGCGCAAAAAGCTGCAGATTTTGTGGGAATGAAACTCCATGTTCTGGATTTACAAAAAGTATTTAATGAAAAAGTATTTCAACCTTTTATAGATACTTATGAAGAGGGAAAAACACCCAATCCATGTGCTTTGTGTAACAAAAGTCTTAAATTTGGGGAGATGATAAAGTTTGCAGATAAAATAGGGGCAGACTACTTAGCAACAGGACACTATATAGATACAGATGGTAAGTATTTTTATGAAGCCCTCGATGATACAAAAGATCAGAGTTATTTTTTATTTTATGTAGATAAAAAGGTACTTAAAAGATTGATTTTTCCTTTGGGTCAGCGTAAAAAAAAGGATATTAAGAAATTTGCTGCGTCTATTGAAGGTCTTGAATCCTTTGCAAGTCAGAGTGAATCAAGTGAAATTTGTTTTGTTGAAACAACATACACAGACCTGCTGAAAGATTATGTAGCTGTTGACAATACTGGTGAGGTCTTAGATACGCAAGGAAATGTAGTGGGTGAACATAAGGGTTACATGCATTATACGATAGGAAAACGAAAAGGTTTTACCGTAAAAGGTGCACATGACCCTCATTATGTCATAAATATAGACGCAAAAAATAATCAAATAACTGTAGGTAAAAAGGAAGAGCTTTCTTGTAAGTCTGTAGTGCTAGAAAATTTAAATATGTTTAATAGTGAAACAGAGTTTGACACAAGCGTTAAGCTTAGATATAGAACACATGCAGTTGGATGTTCTGTTTTGATAAAAAACAACCAAGCATATGTGACATTGCATGAAGATGTATTTGGTGTTGCAGCAGGACAGGCAGCAGTATTTTATGACGACAATAAACTTATTGGCGGGGGTTGGATTGCTAGTGCATCCAAGTGAACATTATTACAAAAAAATAAACTTCCAAAATTCCCCCAATACATTAAGAAACAATAAAGCAACAATTCCCTATAATTCCCATCCACAAACACAGAGACCTAATGTTTAGGAGCCTCATTAACTGTTTGAGATCATTGAAAACTAAGCAAGTAAATAGATAAAACAACTAACGAACAGTTAGCGAAATTATCATAAGTTTACTTATAATAACAACAATAACATAACCGTCTATTTCTATGAACCCCTTAAAAGGTAAATAGCAATAGATACTTTACAAAGTCCACAAACTGTTCACACAGTTTGTGGCAACAAAGCCAATGAATTTTAATTCTTGGGCAAAGATCAGTAAT
>WFMY01000058.1 GCA_015488855.1 Helicobacteraceae bacterium | reverse complement strand
GTAAATTTGTCTGTGCATTTCCTACACTCTTTTGACTTATAAACATTGCATTATATGCTAAGTTTACACCAGATAGATTTTGCGAAAAGCTAGTATCAAGATAAAGTGAGTTCATAAAATTATTAGCATAATAATTATAGATTTTTGCTTTTAGATTTTTGTTTTTATAGTTTGCATATCCGTAAAAAACAGTACCTCTATTTGAACCAATAATCGCTTTTGTATCTTTACCAAGTGCGTGTTGTATAACATTGACAAATCTATTTGAAGTTCTTTGCTTGAACTTACCTATGTATGCAAATCCAACTTTAGTATGTTTATTTACATTGTAGTCTATAAATCCACCCTCAAAACTTGAAGGAAGCACTCGTACTCGTTTAGCATTCATCAATGGAGTCTTTAAAATTTTTCTACCATAAGACAGATCTAAACCTTCGTGAGCATAAGATAAATATGCTTCACCTAGTACAGAAAAAGAGTCTTTTGCCTGACCCTTTTGATTGCCATAATAATAACCGTTGTCTCTACCTAGTACAGATGAATCTACTTTCGAGATATTTTTATTAACCAATATACCATTCGTAGTTAAAAAAGTAATTTTTGACTTAAATCCATTAAATCTAGCAGTCTCATAACTAAGTTCACCACCTATAGCATTTGCATGTGCAGATGTATCTGCAGCACCATTATGTCTTTTATCTGATTGTATGTAATAATACTTAAGATTACCACTTGCTTTGGCTTTACTAAACATCTCGGACAATGTTTGTGCCTCTTTTGCGAATAATGTTGTAGAAAACATTAATAGCGCCATATATATGTACTTCATTTTTTTCCTTTTGCAGATATGTATTTTATTTTCTTATCTTTTGCAGAGGAATTGTAACAAAAGAGTATTTACTATAAGTTTACAATTGCAAGATTTTTACAACCTAAATAAAAAAAGGAGGGCAAGTGCCTAAAAGTATGTTAAATCTCAAGAGCATTAAACATTGCTAAAAACTGATCACGCACGGTGGCATTTGCACTTGCAATGATGTAGCCCTTGTGTTTTACAGGGTCTATGTTGTTGCCTTGTAAATCTGTTACAAATCCACCACTATTTCGTATGATGAGTATAGCTGCTGAGAGATCCCAAGCATTTGAGAAACCATCAAAGTGAGCTATGTAGTTAGAAAAAGCTCCTTTTGCAACCATGCACATAGAGTAAGTAATACTTCCTCCGATAGATACAAGTTTTTTTATCTTGTTTTCTTTAAAAAGAAGATTGAGATTTTTGACAATAGGATGCTCTCTCTCAGGTTTAAAGTTTACAACAGTCACTGCATCGTTTACTCGTAAAGGAAGTTCTAGCAAACCTATATGAGACTTTGAATCTTTTTCTGTATGAAAAAACTCATCGGTAAATGGGTTAAAGACGATAGCTAAAATCACCTCACCATTATCTATCAAAGAGAGATTGATAGCAGATGTATTTTCATGTGTGATGAATGACCAAGTTCCATCTATGGGGTCTATGGCCCAGTAAGGTTTTGTTATGTCCACAACATGGTTGTCCTCTTCACCTATCACTTGGATCTCAAAGTTGTCATGAAGTCGTTTAGTGATGTAGCTTTGGATTTGGGTGTCGATATCTGTGACAGGGGTATTGTCATCTTTAAATGAAAAGCCAAAAGAGTTTGTAGCTCTCGCTTCTTTGATAATCATACCAGCTTCAGAGATGATTTGTTTTGCAATAATGAGATATATATTTGTCATTAAATTTACCTTTATAGTTGCCTAGCTTAAGAAGTGTAAAAATGATGAGTATGGCTTATCATCAAGATATTATATCAAAATTTTATTCTTCTTTTAAATTTATAAGGACCTACTCAAAAAGACTTTTATACACAACAAAGAGTAATGATGCACTTACGGTACAGAAGATAATAGTATATCCTGTTGGCATATCAAATGTATAGGAAAGATAAAGTGCGAGCAAGATGGCTAAGGTACCAAAACTACTGGCAAAAGTAAATGTTTTGATCTTGTTTTGCATAATTCCTGCATAAGAAGGTGCGACAAGTAAGGCGAAGACTACCAATACACCTGCTACTTGTACTGAAGAGGTAACAGTGATGGCTAGCATCAAGAAAAAGAGATACTCTTTTTTTATGCCCTCAAGTTTTGGATAGACAAAGAGCATTATGAGAGCTACCAAGATGTAAACACTTAGGCTTGAGTAAAGTTCCTCTTTGGATATAAAGAGGATATCAGATGCACTTAATCTTGAAAAAAGTTCAGTACCCTCAGCACTTTGTGCAAGGACAAGCATGATGCTAGATATCCCTAAGGCATACAAGAGTCCTATAAAAGCTTCGATATGCTTCACTCTTTTTGTAGCCCAAGCGATAAGCACAGCACCAAACAAAGCAAAACTAAAGGTCATAGTGTTTTGGTATGCTCCCTCCATAAATGCGATACTTATCGCCATCCCACTTGCGGCAATCTGTCCGATGGCAAGGTCGGTAAAGATAACACCCCGTTTGATAATCTCAACACCAAAAATAGTATGGATATAGACTAAGGCGACAGCAAGCACTAAAGCTGGCCAAAGAAGTTCTACTAGCGACATATATGCTCTTTGATGGTGTTGTAAAAGCTCTCTAGGGTGTCTGTATTTTTAAGTGAACCTACATTATGAGGGATAAGAGCTACTCTTGCACCTGTTTTATTTGCAATAAAACGAGCAGTTTTTTTCTCATGATAAATATCTTGGAGGATCACTTTAACTTTTTCATCTTTGATGGTATTGATAAGGGAGAGAGTATGTTTTGAACTTGGCGATATACCGGGTAGTGGCTCTATAGTACCATAACTTTTAATGTTATAGCGTTTGAGAAAATAGTTAAAAAGTAGATGGTACTGCACCACTTTTTTTGTTTTACACATCTTCATATCTGCATCATACTTTTTCAAATACTTCTGCCACTGTTTTGTGAAGTTTGTAAGATTTGTTTGATATACCTTTTCATTATCAGGATCAATCTTTGAGAGTCTTTGCTCTATCGCTTTAGCTATGATAGGTATCATATGTGGATCAGTTGTGTAGTGTGGATTCCCTTGTGAATGAACATCGCCAAAGGCACGAGAGACTGTACCCGGAACATCTATCATAGGGATAAAGTGTGATATATCTAACAAACCGATTGCTCCATTCCTTATATTAGCATTGTTTGCACTACGCAGAAGGGTCGGTAACCAGCCAAGTTCCACTCCACCACCATTGATGACAAGCAGATCTGCATTACGCAGTTTTGAGCGTAGTGAGGGTTTTGGTATTATGAAATGTGGATCATATTTTGAATTTCCCAATACGGTGACTTTGACATTTTCACCACCTATTTTTTTAGCTACTGCACCAAATGTGGAGTATGTTGCATCTACGGTTATCTGTGCAAACACAACTGTTGTTAGTAAAACCGTTAGTAAGGTTATTTTTTTCATCATCTGTTCCTAATAATTATGTGCGCTATGTGCGCCAGCTGCAATGTTAATACTTAACATTACTGTACTTATATTTCTTCTTTCACTTGCAATCACTTTTGTTCTGTCATAACTATAGCTCAAACGCAGTCGTGACATTGCGAAAGGTTTATAGTCAATTTTTACAATATATCTATTTAAATTATCTATGTTTATATGCTGAGCACTATAACTTTTTAAATCAATATCATTTTTTGTAATGGCATCGTAATGCACTCCACAGTAGTAGTTTCTGTCAATCCGATAGATGAGTTCAGTATAAAATCCTCCTTGTTTATTTGTAGTTTCATTTATCTTTTTATTACGCTGTAGATATTCACTCTGCCAAATCAGTGAGCTATATGCTCCAAATTGTTCACGCATTGTCAAATCTACACCATAAACATCAGTAGTATGTGTTGTTATGTTTTTTCCGTGTGCTAAGCTAATGCCTGCTAAGATGGAAAGATCTTCGCCTACATCTATGCTTGATTTAAGATAGCCAACATAGAGATTATTTACCTCTTTATCACCAAAGCTTCTTTGGTTTGTTCCTTGCAACGCTTCAATGCCTGTCATAATATAGGTATCTGTTGGTGCAATCCATTGGAGTTGTACCCCTGGATCACTAATCGCATCAGGTCCAAAGAGAGCCTTGTACATGATGGGCTGTTCATCAAAATGCCAAGAGTGTTGATGTTTGAAATTCATACGCCCAAAATTACTTTTAAATTTTCCTGCTTTTATTCGTAGACCATAGGGGAGTGATCTTGTCTGCACATACGCCTCTTCTATCTCAAATTCGTGAGGATGCAGATGAAAAATGGCAAAAGCATCAAAATAGGGGTCAACTGCTGAACGCATAGCTACTTCGGCATAATTTAAGTTAAAGCCTCTGTTTTTGTTGAAAGGAAGCTCTACTTTAGAGTTCTTGTCAATAAACCCTGGGATAGACAGGTTCTCATAGGCAGTATTGTTTACATCCCGTGCTACTGCTGACATATTTAAGATTAATGCAATAGCAGGTAGGTAAGCATTTTGTGAAAAAGATGCACTTTGGTTTGTACTTTTTTTTTCTAATGCATATATTCGCATCTGTTGTTTATCGAGTTGCTTTTGTAGTGCATCAAGTTTTGCATCGGCAAAAACTGATGAAACAATGAGCAAAGAGAGTAGGACACTCTTTTTCATAGTT
>WFMY01000057.1 GCA_015488855.1 Helicobacteraceae bacterium | reverse complement strand
TTATAGAATCTATCTTCTGCTTTACTACCTCATAAGTATCTCCAAGTACACTCAAAAAATCATAACTCAAATCTATTGTTTTCATCGTGTCTAATGCGTATTCAAAATCAAAATGATTGTAAAGCATACATCCTACAAAGTACTCAATATCTGAATCCTCAAATTCTGAATACTGATGGGAGGTGTCCTTAAACAAGTTATGCCAAAGTTCTAAAACCTCTTGTATCTTTTTATCCAAGTGCATCTTCCTTGTAAAATCTATAAGTATCTCTTCCACCCTCTTTTGCTTTGTACATCGCTGCATCAGCTAACTTTAAAAGTGTTTTTGAGTCTTGTGCATCTTGAGGATATATACTCACACCTATACTTAAAGAGAGATCAAGATTATGTGAATCTACCTTAACTGGAGAGCGTAAGGCTTGTAAGAGTTTTTTAGCAACCATTACGATATACTTTATATCAGAAAAATTTTCCATTATTATAGTAAATTCATCTCCGCCTATCCTCGCTAAAGTATCTTCACGGCGTAACTCTTTTCTCAATAAACCTGTTACCTTGATCAATACTTTATCCCCCACTTCATGCCCTAATGAGTCATTGATTGGTTTAAACTTATCAAGATCTATAAAAAAGACAGCTAGTTGTGTTGAAGATCTATTTGATTTTAATATAGCCTGCTCTAGTCTATCGTTAAATAACATTCTATTTGGCAAGCCAGTTAAATTATCATGATATGCCAAATGTTTAAGATTATTTTCATAGTTTTTCTCTTGTGTAATATCTCGCCAAGATGTATATAATACTTTTTTTCCATTGAGCATAAGAGAGGTAAGATTTATCTCTGCTAAAAATATTTTTCCATTTTGTTTTTTGTGTAACCATTCAAATACATTAGAGCCTTTATCGAGTGCTATTTGCATCATCTCTGTTGCTTTTTCACTTGAGAGTCTTCCGTCAGCTTGATACTGAGGAGATATATCAGCTGGTCTCATGTTGTAGAGTTCCTCTTTAGATGCACAACCAACCATCTCAACAGATTTTTGATTGCATTGTGCAATTTTACCATCTTCAATGATCAACGCACCTATCACAGAATGCTCAAATAGAAGTTCAAAAAGCTCAGATTTTTCTTCTAATTCTTTGAGGAGCTTTTCATTTTTTTGTTTTTGGCTCACTATTTCATTGAAACTATTAGCATATTTTTTGGCTGCAGAGATATAATAAAATGCAGCAAAAAAAACAAGGAAAGAGACTATTTTATAAATATCGTTTTCACCATGCAGAAAAAACCAAACTATACTTATTCCTAAAATAGGTAACGCATAAGAAAGGTATAGAGTAAAAACCTCTCCAAGCGTAAAAAGTGCTACAGAGATAAGCCCTATGTAGATAGCAAATACCAAGATATGGTATTCAACTGTTGCATTTTGAATAAAGAAAAGAACAGCCCCCCAAGCAACTCCACTTAAAAAAGTTAAGATAAAATATAGGTTAAAAAATACTTTAAGATTATTTGAAAAGTATCTGCGGATAAAACCTCGTGAAATGATGAGCAACAAGTGAACACCTAGCCCCACAAAAATCACATTTGCATCCACAATATCTTTTAAGATAAATATAATGCCCAACAAGGCGACTAATTGCCCAGATATAGCAAATTTTGTATTTGTGCTAATACTTTCTATAGCTTCTTTGGATATATTTTTAAACATCTATTTTAATTCACCCCAGTTTTTTCCGATATTGAGACTTGCTTTGAGAGGTACATTTAAAACAAATATACCCTCCATTATATTTTGAAACCTTTGGCCAAGTTGCTCAGACTCACTTTGTGGCACTTCAAAAATCAACTCATCATGTATTTGCAATAACATTTGAGCATTTAAGTTTTCTTCTTTTATTATATCATCTATTTTATTCATAGAAAGTTTTATGAGGTCACTTGCGCTTCCCTGAAACAGAGTATTGACACTTTCTCTCTCATACGCTGCTTTAAACATAGGTTTTGCATTGGCAAAGTCAAAGTATCTACGACGACCTAAAAGTGTTTGCACATATCCACGCTCTTTTGCACCATCCACAATCCCTCTAAAGTAACTCTTCACAGAGGGAAAAGACTCAAAATATCTCTCAATAATCTCTTTTGCCTCTTTGGTAGAGATATCAAGTGTTTGGGAGAGTTTCTTTTGACCCATCCCATAAAGAAGCCCAAAATTCACTGTTTTTGCAACCGAACGCTTAGCATCTGCCTGTTCTTCTCCAAACAAAGCCACTGCAGTTTGTCGGTGAATATCCTGACCCGAATTAAAGGCATCAAGAAGAATTTTATCTTCTGAGAAGTGGGCAAGTAACCGAAGTTCTATCTGAGAATAATCTATCCCTATGAGGGTATGACCTTCTGATGCCT
>WFMY01000056.1 GCA_015488855.1 Helicobacteraceae bacterium | reverse complement strand
CTTAATTTTGAACTTTTTAGATGATTAAAATCCATAATAATTTTATAAGGAACACGATACTTTTCCCCTATATAACTTAGATTATCACCACTAGCAACAACATGAATCTTGTAAATATTTTTAATATTTCCTTTTTTATAATGTTGTTTAAATTCAGCTAATTTTACATAAGGTATATAGACTTGGTAGCCTTTTTTGTATGGAGGTACAAAATCGTATTTTAGATGTCTGTTTAACTTTTTAAGTGTTTTAAGTGGAATATCAATAATCTTAGCTAATCGCTTTAGCGATTCGCCACTACAAAGGGTTATGGTTGACATTGAATAGGCATTAGCACGATTAAGAAGATGACCATATTCACTATTGAGTAGAAATCTATCATCATTACCAAGGAGTGATAAAGCGATAATCTTTCTAATATATCTTCTACTCTCTCTTGGTATATATGCTTTTTTTGGATTAAGAAGCACATCAAGGTCATCTGTTGCTGCTCTTTTTATCCCTTTTGCAAGTCTACCACCACCACAATTATAAGCGATAGCTGCAAGGTACCATTTGCCAAATCTTTTATGTAGATGTGATAGATATTTTGCAGCAGCTTTTGTTGATTTGATGGGATCTCGCCTTTCATCAACATAATCATCTATTTTGAGTCCAAACCCTTTTGCTGTACGAGGCATAAACTGCCACAAACCAGATGCTCTTTTATGTGAGTAGGCTCTGTTTGAAAAATTTGATTCAGCCATAGCCAGATACAAAAATTCTGGTGGAATTTCATACTCAGCTAAAATATTTTTAATCGTAGGGATATAGATAAAAGCTTCATCCATAGCTTTAAAAAAATGTTTATTTTTATAGATTGCTTTGTTGGAATTTCTTAGTTTGTTTACAATTGGGTCAAGCAAGAAGGAAGCATCTATGTCGAAAGAGTCAAGTAACTCTATCTCTTTATTGTAGTTATATGCGTAATTCAAATTTGCAAAAAGAACAAAAGGCAGTAGTAGTAAAAATATAATTTTTTTCATGAATCTCTTTGTTTATTGAATTTAAAGAGTAGATTCTATCCTAATAAACATTAAAAAGACAATAAACAACTTTATCTGCTCTTGATATCAAATAAGTTATGGGTATTTTGTGTTGCAATCGTGCTTATTTCTTTTACACTTTTTCCAAGAATCATAGCAATTTTCTGCACAACAAGTTGGCAATAAAACGGTTCGTTTCTCTCCCCTCTGTGTGGGGTTGGTGTCAAGTATGGACCATCTGTTTCAATCAGTAACTTTTCAAGGGGTATTTTTGGCAATACATTGAGAAGTTTTTTTGCATTTTTAAAAGTCACAACACCACCTACGCCAAAATAAAACTTTTCATCTGATAAAGAGAGTAATTCCTCATCTGCATTGTAACAATGCAATACACCACCAACTTCACCTGCCCCACTCTCCATAAGGATTTTTTTTGCATCTCTGGATGCATCTCTTATGTGAACGATGAGAGGTTTATTGTATTTTTTTGCTATCATTATCTGTTCTATAAAAATCTTTTTTTGTTTTTGTTTTTCAAGCTCTTTTTCTTCATCACTACCTTCTAGGCGAAAATAATCAAGTCCGCACTCCCCTATTGCTACACATTTTTGGTGTTTTATATATTGTAGAAAATCTTCTTGAGAAAACTTCTCTATATCATAAGGATGCACTCCAATAGCAAAAAAAACTTCTGGATACTGTTCTGCAATCTCTACTGCTCTCTTGAGTGTATCTGGATCTGCACCTGGTATTATAAACCTTTCTACGCCACCCTCAACGGCTCTTTGTATCACTACATCTAAATCTTCTTTGTATCTGTGGTCATCTAAATGGATATGGGTATCTACAATCATCTGTTTGCCTCTAACAACTCTTTAGCAAAAGATTTTGCCTCATTGGTAATATTTTCTCCAGATATTATCCTTGCTATTTCATCTATTTTTTCAAACTCTTGAAGCTCTTTAACTTTGGAAGTATCACCTTCTTTATATACTAAAAAGTGTTGTTCCCCCATAGAGGTCAATTGTGGCTGATGCGATATGACAAAAATCTGAAAATATTTTGAGAGCTGTCGCAGTACTTTAGCTACACTCATTGACTCTTCTCCGCTTAAGTTTGCATCAATCTCATCAAGCATAAGTACCCCTCCGCCATGTAGCATAGACTCTGACTTAAGGGCTAAAACAGCTAGTCTCAGTCTGTTAAATTCACCTGTGCTTATTTTTTGAAGTTCGGTTGAGTTAAGAACTAAATGAAGCTCATCTTTTCCAATTTCTGTGTACTGTGCATCTGCAATACTAAGATTTGCATCTCGCAGATAAAGCTCTTTGAGGTAGGTGTTGAGAGCATCTTGAAATAGGGGTAGTTCTTTATTTCTTAAATCGCTCAATACTTTTGCTAAGATCTCTATGTTTTGCTCTAGTTCTAAAACTCTTTTTTGTAAATCATCTTTTGTATTTTCTATATTTTCATATTGTTGCAATTCTAATATTTTTTCTTCTTTATATTTTAATGCTTCTTCTATCGAGCCATAGCGTCTTTGGAGTTCTGTTACTTCTTGAAGTCTGTTGAGTATCTCTTCAACATCCACATCATCTAAGGCACTAAACTTTTCCTGTGCTCCATCTAGGACAGCTCGAAGTTCATTCATCGCATCGCTAAAAAAAGTATTTTCAGCATCAAGAGCATCAAGAGCATTAAATACATGATGCTCATTTTCAAACAACATATTTGCTGACTCAAGTGACTCAAGAACTTTTTCTTTTTTTGAGAGTTCTTTTTTGATGCGTAAGAGTTCTTCATCTTCCCCGACAACTGGATTAACTTTTTGAATCTTTTGAATCTCATATTCGGCATATTCTTTGAGTTCTAACACTTTCTTTTCTTGAAGTTCGATATCTTGAAGTTGTGCATATAAAAGTTTATGTTCAAGAAATGCTTTTTTATATTGTGCTTTAATCTCTAAGATTGATCTATTTTTTTGCGAGATGCGTTCATCAAGCATAGAGATGAGATTTTCATTTTCAAAATCACTAAAATCCTTAAGACTTAGATATTTAAGATGCTCACTAGCAATCGTACTCATTACTTTTTTTGAAACACTTTGATTGTTGATAAAATATCTAGATTTTTCTTTTTTATTATGCTTAAAAACATTTACATCATCATTCTCAAGACCAAATCCATCCCCGTCAAACTCCCATCCTGTCGTGGACTCGCACACAGTAGCTTCACAAGAATCCAAGCCTACTGAAGCGAGAATAGAACTCATTAGGATAGATTTACCACTACCACTTGGACCAGTAAAGACAACAAGCCCATTTCTTGGGGAGAGGTCAACCTCTTTAAAACTAAGATAATCTTTTAGATAAAACCGTTCAATCATTACTCACCCCAACTAAGCTTTTCTTTAAGCACTTCAAAATAATTAAACTCTTCTCTATGTATCAGTCGAACACGCTTTG
>WFMY01000055.1 GCA_015488855.1 Helicobacteraceae bacterium | reverse complement strand
TTGCCTAAACTCACAGATACAAAGATATATGCTCTTGATGCCAATGCCTCAACTGACATATATAGTATCAGTGCATCAAAAAAATCTATCTTTGTTTTAGGGAATGAGAGTGAGGGGATCAGTAGTGAAGTGAGTAAACTTTGCAATGACTCTATCTCTATTGCGATGAATAGAGGAGTAGAGTCACTTAATGTTGCTCTCACAGCTTCTCTTATAGCTTTTTTAAAATAAACTGATTTAGTTCTTATTTATATAAGTAGGTACTTAATAGAGCGAAGGGGCGAAAGCTTTTGTGCTCACTTGTACTATTTGACCAACTTGAAACTGCTTTGCCTCTTTAGCATCTAAGACGACCTCTACTATCTGCTGACCGATGGCGACAACAGCTACATGGATGATATCTGCTTTTTTTATCTCCAAAAGCTCCCCACGAAGCGAAAATTTTTGACTTCCTTGTGTTTGAAGAAGTATCTCTTTTGGAGTTTCATCGTTAATTATCTTGCCATCTTCTAAGACTACCATACGAGAAGCTAGTTTATATATCTCACTTGGGTCATGTGAAACCATCAGCGTAGTAGTGCTAAACTCTTTGTGTAACTTCAAGATATCTTCTTGGAGTTGGGAACGCATCTTGGGATCAAGTGCAGAGAGTGGTTCATCCATCAGTAAAAGTTTAGGTCTTGACATAAAAGCCCTGCACAAAGCAACTCTTTGTTTCTGCCCACCACTGAGCGAGTGTGGAAGTCTCTTTGCAAGAGTACTTAAACCTGTCAAATGTAAAAGATGCTCTGCCAAATTTGTATCTTTTTTTACAAAGAGAAGATTTTGCTCTACACTCATGTTGGCAAAAAGTGCATAATCTTGAAAAACAAACCCAATACCTCTAGCTTGCGTTGCTAAAGAGTTATGGGCATCTAAATAAACTTTTTTTGAAACTACTATCTCACCTTGTGCATCTTCAAGACCTGCTAAAATCCTCAAAAGGGTTGTTTTACCGCTACCACTTTGCCCAGATATAGCAAGGAACTCCCCCTCTTTTATCTCTAGTTTCACATCTAAACTCATATCTTGTGAAACACCATGGAGTTTTTTTGATATATCTATCTTTATCATCATCCAAGCCCTATGCGTTTGTTATGTTTAATGTTAAAACTATATACAGCCAAAAGGACTAAAAAACTAAGCAAGAGCATCAAAGCACTATAGATATGAGCTTGTGAATAGTCCATAATCTCAACCATCTCATAGATAGCCACAGAAGCAACTTTTGTCTCGCCAGGGATAGAACCACCCACCATAAGCACAACACCAAACTCTCCAACAGTATGTGCAAAAGTGATGATGAGTGCACTAAGTAAGGCTGGTTTTATATTTGGCAAGGCTACATACAGGAGTGTTTGCATCTTACTTTTACCTGCTACATACGATGCTTCAAGCATGTTTTTGTTGAGGGAGGTAAAGCCACCTTGGAGTGGTTGCACCATAAAGGGAAAAGAGTACAAACATGATGCTACCACTAAACCGCTAAAACTAAATACTAACTTTATCCCAAAAACATCTTCAAAAAAAGCACCAACTGGTGAATTGTATGAAAATGCAAAAAGTATGTAAAAACCTAAAACAGAGGGTGGTAATACGATAGGCAGAGAAACAACAGCTTCAACAAATGGCTTACATCGACAGCGTGTTTGACTCAACCACCAAGCAACAGGCATCGCAAAAATAAACAAAATCAAGGTTGTGAGACCAGCTAACTTAAAAGAGAGTAAAAATGGCTCCAAATCCAAACCCATCATCACCTTACCTCCAAAATAGAAAGCTCACTTGCTTTGATAAGAGCTACTACTTCATCTTCAAGCTTTAGGTTCATAGTACTTGCCGACTTTAAAGTAGTGATGCTCTCTATAAGGGCATCTCCAAACCTTAGAGTGATGCTACACAAAAGCTCCCCTTTGTTAAGAGATACTATTGTGCAGGGAAGTTGATTGGACATGCTTATCTCTCCAGAGAGATTTTTGGCGAGAGCTATACTCGTAGCCTTGACTCCGAGAATGACTTGTGAGCCTTCTTCTATGGGAGTGTTTAAACCAAGAGACATCATTTTTAAGTTTTGATTCTGTGACGAGAATGAGACAAGTGTGATATTGTCTTTTTTCTCTATCATGATCACTTTGGCATCTATATGATTCATCAGATACTATACCCATACGCAAGAAAAATCTTTTTTGCTTTTTGACTTAAAATGAAATCATAAAAGGCTTTGTACTCTTGAGTATTTGTTGCGGATTTGAGCAAAACTATCCCTTGCTTGATAGGGGTATAGAGTGCTGCGTCAAGCTCATAAAAGTTTTCACCCTCTTTATACTGTTGCATCTTTGAACTCAGCAGGGCAGACTTTGCTACTATCCCTATATCTGCACCATAGATAGCATAAGAGAGCGTTTGCGATATCGACTCCCCGAAGATTAATTTTGATTTTATAGCTCCATAAAGTTTACTGTTTTTAATGGCTTGAAGTGCTGCCTTACCATAAGGGGCTGTTTTTGGATTTCCAAGAGCAATTTTTTTGATACTTGGATCTTTTAAAAGCTCCATCCCTGCTCTAAAATCTCTTTTTTTTACACTAAAGAGTGCTAAAGCCCCTTGTGCATAAACAACAGGTTTTGTAATCGCTATTTTTTGAGCGTAGAGTGCTTCTGGGTATTTCATATTTGCAGACATAAAAAGACCATAGGGCGCACCATGTAATATTTGAGCAGTAAGTTTACCGCTACTACCTAAAATGACAAGCACTTTTGTATTTGGGTTGATTTTATGAAACTCCTCTTGCAGTGCATCTATGGCATAACTTACATTTGCAGCGACAGCAATCTTGATCACACCTGCCATAAGATGCATTGTTGATAAAAAAAGTATCAATATTAATTTATTCATAAGCCATCCTAAAAAAGATAATCTAACTCAAAACGAGAGTCAAGGTAAGAGGAGATAGTATTTGAAGTACCGATAAATTCTCTATAGCCTAAACGAACTCTGTATTGAAATTCTGGAGCTGATTTGAGATTTTTTATATAGCCAAGGTAATATAGCATACTATCTGTTTCATCTTTAGCACTATCTCCATTCATATAAAGAACGGATGTTTGGATAAAGCCATCCTTATATATCCCTTTAGAGTTTGCTCCATACACTAACTCTAAGCGGTAACTTTTAACATTTGCCCTCCAGTTGTACACACCCATAGAGCGAGTATAGCCATTTGTAGCAAAGGCACGCCAAGGTGTAACTAAGTCAGACTTATTTGCTACTCCTGTATAGGCTAAGTTAATTTTAAATTTGTCAAAACGAGTTACAAGTCTAAATCCTAACATAGAAGAGTTAAGGGAGTTTTGATTTTTATAACCAGAGAGTCCTTTAAGATTAATAGATGCACCACCAACTGCACCAGCACCATTGTCAAATTGCTGTATATATCTCACTCCAGGACTTAGACTAAAACCATCAAATTTTATCTTGTAGTTAAATTCAGCCATCACTTGTGCCAAAAGTTCTGGGACTAGATAGGAAGAATAGTTTTGACTCAGATTCGATATGGAATCATTTTTCAAATCTACTAAAATAAGTGGTGCATCTGTTGGTTTACCTGCTGCTTTTAAAGCTGTATAAGTCAAACCCTTGTGCATAGCACTATCATCATTTTGTGTCCACTGAGCTCTATTTACCCCCGAAGTGGAGTTGCTATCCCCATACATCAAAACAGAATGACTCTTTTCATGATCACGAAGTTTTTGCTTTGTTAGGTAGGCTAAGCTTAGGTAAGTATGAGGTATATCTTTGGTTTGCAAAACAACTCCATCAAAAGTATTTGGTATCATTTTTGTATCATTACTTTTTGCATAAAAGCTTTCTACAAGCTGACGACCTATAGTTAAACGAGTCTTAGAAAGTTTGTAACGCAGATTTGCTTGTCCAAAGGCAAACAAAGAGGTTGAACCGCCATTTGCATACTTGTATCTACTTAAAAGATCCTTACTTGCTTTGAGATACTTTATATCTCCTAAGCGAGACGCATTAAAATAAGCCTGAGAACCATAAAGAGCAATATTGAAGTCAAAACCATTTAATGATGCAGATTTATAAACAAAACTCGCTCCTATGGCTGATACAAACTGTGTTTTATGGCTTAAATCTGGTGTTGCATAAGCATAATAGAAGTTATTACTTCTTAAACGACTATAAATCTCACCCTTCTTAAACATCTCTTTAATGCTTTGAACATCTTTTTGTTTGATATTATAAAGCAACTGAGCATTGGATTTTAGTGCAGACCTTACGCTCTCACTTGCATCCAAAACACTACTAAGCAAAATTAAGAGAAGTGTAGTAACAATCATCTTGAAAAAAGTAGGAACCATATGCATTCTTTGTATCTAAATTTTTTCTAAAATTATACCAAAGTAGTTTTAGAGTAGGCTAAGTTAAGAAGTCATAATCTCATAGGGTCTTTTTATCTCTCGAATTACCTCATCAACACTCATGTGACGAGACTTTCTCAAAAACTCTTTACCATCGAGGAATATAAGCACAGTAGGGATAGCAAAGATACCAAAATGTGGTGCTATATCTTCCTCAACTGAGATATCAACACTCTCAACTTTAAAGTCACTAAAGTTAGATTCTAGAGCATCTAAGAGTTTAGGTTTAAGTGCATGACACACATTACAAGTTGGTGCTGAGAAATAAACCATCACTGCTAAGTTTTCTTTGATTGTGTTTTGTATATTTTGTATTGTTTGCATATGCCATTGTATACTAATCCACATTTACACAATATAAGTTATAATTCCAAAAAAGTTTATTCTTAGAAAGGTTTAATATTGTTCGGTTTTCAAAAAATATTATTTATCTTTTTATTTATATCAGTTATTATCAATGCATCAGGTTTCAACATAAAACAGATTCAAAGAGATTTTTATAACAAAGTTTTTCTTGAACCACTCTACAACAAGTACTATGTGAAGTCTTTAGAAAAAGCATGTAAGGATAAAGGAGACAAATGTTATAGTCTTCGTCTTTCCAATTTTATGCAAAAAAGATATGTTAAGAATGCGATTAAAAAGCGTAATGCTAGATTTCTTTTGGATGACAACTACATAACAAAACTTCAGTTGCGTATGCGCAAAGAGATATATCATCTTACTTCATCCCAGTTTGTCACTGCAGTTGATCTATCAAAACAAGTTTTTTTGCTACTTCTTTGGAATAATGACATAAAAACACTTGAGCCTATTGGTTTTGACTTTATTTCTAGTGGAAATATGGAGAGAGAGAAAGAGGTCAAAAAAGGCGAAGATCATTTTTTAAAAACTCCAGTAGGGTTTTTTCCCATTGTTAGTGGATGGCGTTCTAAAGGAAAAATATATAATGATAACTATACGATGCCTTATGGTAAAAAGGATAGATTTGTATTTTTCTTTGGTAAGCAAAAAAGCATCAGATACAACACTTTTAAAAATGGTAAAAAGATAAAAGATAAAAAAAACTACAAACTCATCACGGACAAACTAAATTTCGCAATTCACACGCATATATCTAGAAAATCCTTTGGTACACCTGCCTCTCATGGCTGCATAAGAATGAGTAATGCACTCAATAAATTTCTTGATAACAACCTTGTTTTTTTCAAGCATCTTTACAGAAATGGTTCATGGATTCATCCCTATAAAAAACCACCTAAAAATCCAAAAAATTATGAATTAGCAGGTGAGTATATGCTTGTTTATGACAAACTCTAAGTTTGTGCTAATAATTTAAAAACTCTTTGAGTGAATCACTTTGAGATTGCTCATGCGAAGAGGAGATATCAAGCATCTTTTTATCTGCGTTGACATGACAATCTACACAAGTTTGAATCACATCATGTTGCCTTACATTAGCACCATTTATCTTAGACATAGGGTGACAAGAAAAACAATCATCCCCACACTCAGCCATAGCATTTGGCTCAGCTGAATGGCACTCTATGCATCCGAGCATAGGTTTATGCCGAGTATCAGTCTCTATAGTAGGGACAAGTTTTGGATGACAAGTAAGACAGTCTCCTGTACACGCAAATAAGGAGGAGACAAAAAGCAAAGAGATAAATATATATTTCATAAATGTATTATATCTCTCATATCTTACGAAATGGTAACATCTACCTCACCATCTTTCATATCAAAGAAAACTTTTGCGCCTTCTTCTATTTTACCCTCAAGAATCAAGTCAGCCAATCTATCTTCAACGATCTCATAAAGCGCGCGTTTCAATGGTCTTGCACCATACACAGGGTCAAATCCTGCCTCTGCGATATACTCAGATGCACTAGCACTCAAACTCAACTCAATATCACGCGTAGCTAATTTGTCTGCTATCTCTTTAAAGAATATATCGACAATACCTCGTATATTGTCTTGTGAGAGTTCATTAAACACAACGATATCATCAAGTCTATTGATGAACTCAGGCTTGAAGGCACTTTTAACCTCATCTTCTTTGATATTTGATGTCAAGATGATGATAGTATTTGTAAAGTCAACTGTTACCCCTTTATTGTCCGTTAAGCGTCCATCATCAAGCACTTGCAGTAAGATATTGAAAACATCTGGATGTGCTTTTTCTACCTCATCAAAGAGTATCACACTATATGGTTTTCTTCGTACAGCTTCAGTGAGTTGTCCACCCTCTTCATAACCTACATATCCAGGTGCAGCACCTACAAGACGGGAAACAGATGCTTTGTCCATATACTCACTCATATCTATGCGTATCATTGCATCTTGAGAGTCAAACAAGAATTTTGCCAATGTTTTTGCTGTCTGCGTTTTACCAACACCAGTTGGTCCCAAAAAGAGAAAACTACCGATTGGTCTTTCCCCATCAGAGAGTCCTGCTTTGTTTCTTTTGATCGCTCTACTTACGGCGAAGGTTGCATCTCTTTGTCCCACAACCTCTTTATCTAATTCAGCTTGAACATGGAGTACTTTTTGTTTTTCACTCTCTAACATTTTGTTAACTGGTATATTTGTCCATCTTGAGATGATACTAGCTATGGACTCTTCATCTACACTATTTTTAAGTAAAGTACCCTCTTTTTGAAGCTTATCCCAGTTTTGATTGATACTTTTTTCCTCTTCTATGAGTTTAGGAATCTCTCCATACTCTATCTCAGCTGCACGGTTAAAATCAGAACTGTTTTTAGCACTTTGTGCCTCGCGTCGTTTTGATTCTATCTCTAACTTTATGCTTGATATTTTATCAAATACATCTTTTTCAGTTGCGAACTGTGCTTCTAAATCACGCACTTTTTCATCTACATCTGCTAACTCTTTTATGATCTCCTCTAAGCGTTTTTCATTCGCTGGAGTATGTTCCATTTTGAGGGCTTCTTGTTCTACATGAAGCTCACTACTTTTTCTTTTTGCAGCACTCAGGGCATGAGGTTCACTCTCTATCTGCATCTTAAGCTCAGCTGCTGCCTCATCAATAAGGTCTATCGCTTTATCTGGTAAAAATCTATCTGCAATGTATCTGTCACTCAGCTTTGCGGCTGCCACGAGTGCACTATCTGTAATAGTTACATTGTGATGCGTTTCAAGTCTTCCTTTGATACCACGAAGAATCTGCAATGATTGATTTACCGTTGGCTCATCTAAGTTAATAGGTAAAAATCTTCTTTGAAGTGCTGCATCTTTTTCAAAATACTTTCTATACTCCTTGAGTGTTGTTGCTCCAATAGTATGAAGTTCACCACGAGCAAGAGCAGGTTTTAAGATATTTGCTGCATCCATACTACCCTCTGATGCACCAGCACCTACAATGGTATGAATTTCATCTATAAAGAGGATAATGTTACCACTTTCTTGCACCTCATCTATAACAGCTTTGAGTCTATCTTCAAACTCACCTCTGTATTTTGCACCAGCTATGAGTGCACTCATATCAAGAGCTATTAATTTTTTATTTTGTAGTGATGTTGGAACATTATTGTCTGCGATACGCTGAGCCAAACCCTCTACAAGAGCAGTTTTGCCAACACCTGGTTCACCAAGCAACATAGGATTATTTTTGGTTTTACGGATAAGTATTTGCATCATTCGACTTATCTCTTCATCACGCCCTATCACGGGAGAAAGCTTTCCATCATGTGCCTGTGCTGTTAAGTCAATCCCATATTTTTCTAAGGCTTCATGCGTCTCATCTGCACTTTGAGAATCAACTTTTGCACCCCCACGAGCGGCCTCTATATTTTTTGCAAACTCATTGACATCTATATATTTTTTGAAAATACCACTAAATGGTTCACTATTTAAGTTTGCAAGTAAGTAAGTATCAACTGCTAAAAAACTATCACCATTTTTAGTCATCAAACCTGCACCACCCTCAAGTGTTTGGACAAATGTACGAGAGAGTTTTATATTTTCTTTATTTACCGAAGAAGACTTAGGAAGTTTTTCTGCCATACTTCTTACATCTAATTCTATTGCTGTTTTATCGACATTCATCTTATTGAACATCTGATTGAGAACAGAATTTGAGTTAGCTAAAAGTGCCCAGATAAAGTGTAGAGGATCAACCTCCTGATTCTTATTGTGTAATGCTAAAGATAAAGCAGATTCTATTGATTCTGTCATATTATGTGTTAATTTTTCAAATATATTATTATTCATTGGAAATCCTTTTTTTTTAAATTTCAACATTATATCAAGTTGAGTGTATCATTGTCAAGTTTTCTTAGTCTATAGATGGTATGATAGATTTTACTTTATTACTATATAATTACAAACTCCAAAAGGGATATGAGGAAGTTAAATATATGACAACCGTAACACAAGCACTAAAATCACGCTCATCAAAAAGAGCATACCTACCAAAACCTGTACCAAGAGATATCCAAGAGAAGATCTTAGAAGCAGCAGCCATGACTCCAAGTGGGGCAAATATGCAACCGTGGGTAACCTATGCGATCAGTGACAAAGTAACACTTGACAAAGTAGGAGGCGCTATCATAAAAGCGATGGATGAAGGTGTTGAGAGTGACCAATTTATACAGTACTATCCAGTAAACTGGGCAAATCCGTATAAGAAGAGACGCATAGTTACTGGCTCTGGACTTTACAAACTTATGGAAGTTGATAGAAAAGATGATGCAACGCGTTTGGAGATGTGGAAAGATAACTTTAGATGGTTTGGTGCACAAACTGTCTTTTTTGTTTTTACTGATAAAGCAAACATAGATGGAGCAGAGGGTTTACTCTTGGACTGTGGTGCTTATATGCAGAGCATCATGCTTCTAGCGCGAGAGTATGATCTACATACTTGCCCTCAAGGTTCTACAACTGAGTTTGGAAAGATTATAGCACGAGAACTCG
>WFMY01000054.1 GCA_015488855.1 Helicobacteraceae bacterium | reverse complement strand
TCTAAAGAGATATCATGAAATAGTTCATAATCAAATTTATGAGATATATTTGTTGCTTGTAATAAATTCATAAAAGATTATAACCTATTAGTCTTTAAAAATCTTTTTACATCCTGCTTTTGATCGCCTCTCAAGTTTATAAGCATAGACTCTCTCTACAAGTTTTTTAACCATATACGCGGGATAACCTTTTATATATATTCCAAATAATTTTCCAACTGCATAACCACGACCAAGAGCTATAAGAATTCCCCTACTTTTAATGCTGTGTTTTTTAAGTTCTCGCTTGTTTATGCTTGCATTGATATTTTGTGCACTTAGTACGCCCATTTGTTCAGCTACATCTGCTGTAGGAGGTATTGGGTGTCCATTTTCATAAATAGTTGCACAATCGCCGACTACAAATGTATCTTCATACTCAGTTGATTTTAAATATTGATCTACTTCTATATATCCCATAGAATTCTTTTTGATATCAAGTGTATGGACTAAACCATTTGGTTCAACTCCACCAGCAAATATCATATAATCCATCATGATAATATCACCATCACTTAGCGTAACTTTATCTTGTGTGATCTCTACTACTTTTTGATTTGTAATTGTTATAACACCAAGTTTATCAAGATGCTTTTGTGATTGATGCACAAGCTTTTTATCTAAACCTTTTAATATCTCATCACCTGAGTTTACTAAGACTATATTTAACTTTCTGCATGTAAAATTATTGTTTTTGTAAAAATCACTAGCAAAAGATGCCATCTGAGCGGCAATCTCTACACCACTAAGCCCACCACCAGCAATAACAATAGTTAAAGGTTCACAATACCTTCCACCTTGGTCTAGTTTTTTAAATAAACTCATCTCAAATTTTTGTTTAAAATACATCGCTCTATGCAGTGCTTTAATACCATAACCATACTCTTGTAAGCCTATTATATTTGAGAAAAATTTTGTCCTTGCACCAACTGCTAAGACAATAAAATCATACTGATAATTTTGATCTTTTGAGATGACTATTTTTGTTTTAAAATCAATATCTACAACTTCTTCTTTTATAAACTCAACACTAGAACAAAAACCTACACAGAATGAGTACAGGTCTACGGTAACATCAGCAAAATCACCCTCATTTGCTATGAGATCATACACATCCGTTTGCATATAATGGTAGGGATTTTTATCAAATAATTTGATTTGATTTGAGGGGTTTTTAGCGAGTTCTTCAACTGCCTGAAGACCGGCATATCCACCACCTATAACAATAATACTTTTAACTACATTTGTCATAGCAATCCTAAAGTTGAGATATGCGTTGTACTAATTCACTTGTTGTATCGTTTATCAAAACTATATTTTCTTTAATCTCTTCTACTGATGCACCTGTAGTTTTCATTTTTGCGATTTGTTCTACAGTCAACTCTTTAGATGCATAAGCTTCATCTTTAATAATTTTTGAATTTTCCGTATCTGCTAAACTTTGCTCATAAGTATCTAAAAGTAAAGCATTTGCTTCTTTGAGGCTACCTTGTAATGCTTCAGATATACTGACCAAATCATGAGAAGTTTGTGTGTTTTTATCTACACTTTCGCTTGCTTCAGAGATACTTTGGACAATAACATTAACACTTGCATTAATCTCTGAGAGTGAGTGTTGTGTATTTTCTGCAAGTTTTCTCACTTCATCTGCCACTACTGCAAATCCTCGTCCATGCTCACCAGCACGAGCTGCCTCTATGGCAGCGTTGAGTGCGAGTAGATTTGTCTTGTCAGATATATCTGAGATGATTGTAAGGATATTTTTTATATCTTCAGCATTCACTGTTAAGGCTTTGAGGTTTTCACTTAAAAGGATTTCTGCTTCATTGGTCTCAACAATATGTTGCTCAAGTGTACCCATCTTCTCTACAGATTCATTGATCTTTTTTGTTGCATTATCTAAAGAGTCCAACACGATGACTGAAAATTCTAAATTAGCATCTGATTCATGGGCTATTGTACTTAATTTGTTAGACAAATGATCGCTTAATCCACTTGTTAATTCATAATTATTTTCCAATGTCACCATAGATTCATCAAGCAAACGCATACTACTATTTATCTTCTGGGTAGAGGAGGAAAGTTCTGTCGCTTCGCTTATCTTATCTGTAAACTCATTAATCAGCTCTATCATCTTTTTATATTCACTTGAAAACTTCAAAGTCATATCTATTTTATTGCCAGAGTGAAAGTTAGCCAGAGATGCTATAATATTTTTAGCAGCATCTACACCATTGATTTTTTCATCTATATCATGGATGACAATAACCACTGCTACAACTAGCTGAATAACTATAGAAAACATATTGTCAGTTAAGACTAAAGCATTCAACACAAGTAAAACTATCCCAATCCAATGAACGAGTCGCATACGCAAAAATAATGAATTCATCTCTCAACCTTTTTGATAAAAAGGTATTATATCATATTCTCATTATCTCATTAACATAAGTTGATTTTCTCATACCCACTGCAATATAATCTATATCTTGACATTCGTGTAAAAAGCCTATTGCACAAACTTCTAATGTTTCAGGACAAACACTCAAAAATTCTTTGAGTGTTTCTTTTGTTTTTAAGCAACATTCATACTTTACCATCTGTTGATACTCACCTAAAAAAAGTTCTATAAAGCTTAGCATTGTCTCACGGTTCTTCTCATCAACAACTTCAAGTGATTTTTTCATATGTGGCAAGGCTTGAGTATATAGGAATTTTTCCCAATCACCAATCCAACCAAATTTATGTTTTGCGTCATCTAGCTCTTCAAATAAATTATATAAGCCTCGAAGCGTATCGTTATCAGTGATTTCTAGCATCTCATTAAGATGATGGTAATATTCATGAGACTCACTATACTCCGCTAATCTATACATTTGATTGTTATAGACTGCATTCAAAGGTCTACTAGAGATTACTCTCAGACCCTTTTGCTTTGCCCAAGCTGCACATTTAAGTCCTTCAACTTCCAATATATTGATAGGAAGTTCTATAGTGCTAAATGAGTGATTCTCATTTTTAAGTTCCTCTGCAGCACTTTGGGCTAAGGTGATTAAGTCTTCATAAGGTATGAACTCTTCTGAGTTATGTGCTTGTGAAAAATTTTCTGCAGATATCCCGTAAGAGAGTATTTTTCCACTATGAACTAAATTTTCCAAATCTAAAAATGCATCATAAATCACACGGTTAATCTCATCTAACTTTTCATCAACATCCACTTCTTCTTTTATGAGTTTAAACATAAGAGTTTCTAAGTTTTCTATCATGAAACAATCAATTTGCTCGAGTTCTAAATCTTTTAATGCCAGTTCTACACTCTCTAAAGCATTGGAGTTTACAATATCAAATTTACTAACTATCTCTATTTCATTACAAACAGCTTCATCAAACTCTCTAAAAGCTAGTGCAATTGCACGATGGGCATCACCATTAAGGTATGTACAAGATGTATCTATCATCTCTATACCAGAGCGAATAGCCTCTTTTAAAGCTTGAATATGTTGTGGATTGTGTGCTGAAATTCTTTGTGTGCCAAATGCGATTTTAGCCATAATGTGTCTCGCCTTATTAAAATTAAAGTATAGGGAAAAGTTAAATAGGTTTTCTTTTATCTCCAAAAATAAATTTGAAAATAAAAAAAAGCACGGCTTCTGTGCGTGGGCTTCCTGCCGAAGGTATCATACCCTTGCGGTGAAACTCAGCGTTAGCGTAGAGATAAGGGACTTAGTTCCTTATCCGTTAGCACAATTAGTATTTATACTAATTCAATAAATGCCATAGTCGTAGCATCACCACGACGGATTCTTGTTCTAGTAATTCTAGTATATCCGCCAGCACGATCAACATACTTAGGAGCAATATCATTTACTAAAGTTTTTGTAGCTTCTTTACTTTGAAGCGCCGCAAATACTGTTCTGTGAGCGTTAGAGTCATTCTTACCAGCGATTGTGATAAGTTTTTCTATGTATGAACGCAACTCTTTAGCTTTGATAGCAGTAGTTTCTATTTTACCATGTTCTATTAACGAAATACTAAGGTTCTTAAGTAAAGCAGCTCTGTGTGAACTTGTACGACCTAGTTTTCGGTATCCATGACGATGTCTCATGTTTATTCCTTATTTTGCTTCTATTTGTTTTTTCAATGCGTTAACTACATCATCTGCAAGATCTGCACCAACTTCGTAACCAAACTCTTGAACCTTTTCAACAATCTCATCATAAGATTTTTTACCAAGGTTTTTAACATTTTTAAGATCATTAACGCTCATTAGTACGATTTCACCGATAAGAGTGATAGCTGAACGGTCAAGACAGTTAAAACTTCTGGCACTGAGTCCTAAAGAATCAATATTTGTCACAAGTTTTTTCAAATCTGGAGACTCTTCAACTCGCTCTATCGTAGTTGGAGCTTTTACACTTATCTCAGAGTTAAATACGGCAAGTTGCGCATACATAACCTCTAAAGAGTTTCTAAACGCATCCACTGGTGAAATTTGACCATCAGTTTTAATGTTTAACACAACTCTCTCAAAGTTAGGGTTATCTTCAACCAATACATTTTCTATCTTGTAAGTAGCACTACGAACAGGGGTAAAGAATGCATCTAGCGCGATATAACCATCTTCTAACTCATCATGAGTATCTTCACTTGGAACATACCCTATACCTTGAGCTATCTTGATAGTGAAGTTAAGAGTTGCATCTTCGTTAAGTGTTGCAAGAACAGCATTAGGAGTCATAACTTCTACTTCACCATTTGATAAATCAGACCCTTTAACTTCACAAGGACCTGCAAAGCTATAGTCGATTTGTACCTCTTGGGCTTCACCAATTAACTTAAAGCGGATTTCTTTAAGGTTAAGGATAAAGTCTGAAATATCTTCAAGCATACCACGCACAGAGTCGAACTCATGCTTAGCTCCCTCGATTTTGATTGCGATGGGAGCGTACCCAACAGAAGAACTTAATAAAAAACGGCGAAGAGGATGCGCTAAAGATATCGCATATCCAGTTTCAAATGGATATGCCATTATGTTAGCTTCATTCTCACTAATTTGCTCTACCTCAAACTGTTGTGGAGCAAGTGGTATAGTCTTAATTTTTTTCATACATACGCCTTTTTATTTTTTATTTCGAGTAAAGTTCAACGATTAAACGCTCTTCAACAGGTATAACTACTTCATCACGCTCTGGTAGACGAGTAAATATACCAAAAACTTTCTCTGCATCAATGTCAACCCATGGAGCTAAACCAGTTTGCGCTGTTAATTCCATAGCACGAACAATCTGTGCATTAGTTTTTGATTTTTCTTTTACTTCCACTTTTTGACCAGGTTTAACACGGTAAGAAGGGATATCTAGTTTTTTACCATCTACTAAAAAATGACCATGAGTTACAAGTTGACGAGCAAATCTACGAGTAGACGCAAATCCCATTCTATAAACTACATTGTCAAGTCTTTGCTCGATAAGAGTAACAAGGTTTGTCCCTGTATTTCCTTCTCTACGATTTGCTTCAACAAACAGTGCATGGAATTGTTTTTCAGAAACACCATACATAAACTTTGCTTTTTGCTTTTCATTGAGTTGTAAACCATACTCAGAAACTTTCTTACGACGCTGACCATGCTGACCAGGACCATAAGGTCTTTTTTCTAATGCAGATTTTCCTGCTAAACGACGCTCACCTTTAAGGTTAAGACTTACACCGAATCTTCTTTCGATTTTCTCTACTGGACCTCTATATCTTGCCATCAGTAATCTCCTTAAACTCTACGGCGCTTAGGCGCACGACAACCATTGTGTGGTAAAGGTGTAACATCTTTCATAAATGTAACACGAATCCCTTCAATAGCACCAACAGCTTTCACTGCAGTTTCACGACCTGAACCAGGACCTTGAACTTTAATACCAAGTTCTTTTATACCATGTACTTGTGCTTTTGCAATTGCATCTTCGGTTGCAGCTTGTGCAGCAAACGGAGTTGATTTTTTAGAACCTTTAAATCCTAAAGAACCAGCAGAACTCCAAGCGATCATGTTACCCATCTCATCTGTAATTGTTACAAGTGTATTGTTAAATGATGCAGCAATGTGGCAGATACCACGAGCAATATTTTTCTTTACAACTTTTTTTCTAACAGCTTTTCTTTTTGCCATAATCTAATCCCTTACGCTGCGCCGACAGTTTTGCGTTTACCCTTACGAGTACGCGCATTTGTCTTAGTTTTTTGACCACGACATGGAAGACCACGACGGTGACGAAGACCACGATATGAACCAATGTCCATAAGTGCTTTAATGTCCATAGCTACTTTTTTACGCAAATCACCTTCAACCATATGGTTGGCACGGATTTCCGCAGTGATAGCTGCTACTTCTTCTTGAGAAAGTTCAAAAACTCTCTTATTATAGTCTATGCCTGTCGCGTCTAAGATTAGACGAGATGCATGTAAACCAACTCCATAGATATATGTTAATCCATACTCTACGCGTTTTTTCTTAGGTAAATCTACACCAGAAATACGAGCCATGGTTATCCTTGTCTCTGTTTATGTTTTTTAACTTTGCAGATTACTCTTACAATGCCTTTTCTCTTAACAACTATACAGTCGTCACACATCTTCTTTACTGAAGCTCTTACTTTCATCGTAAGTCCTTGTTTATCTTTGTCTTTGCTGAATTTAGGTAAGTAAATTTCACTTACCAATACTTTTATCTATAATATGTAATATAGATAGAAATACTCTTATTTTTAGTTGAAACAGCAAAGCGAACGCGTATTGTACCCAAATGAATGTAAAAAAATTATTAAGAGTCCCATCATTGTTCCAATATGACATCCGTGTGACATTTTTCATCATGATTTTATAACACGAAAAGGGTTAAAATTCTCTCAATATTTGGGAGAGCATAATGATAGAAAATATTTTAAAAAGAGATGGCAAAGAAAAAGAGTTTTTATCTTACAAGATAGAAGATGCCATCAAAAAAGCCTTTAAAAGTGAAAATACACTCTACAATAGTGATATATTTTTCAATGTACTTGATGCACTCAAAAGCAAACGAGCTATCGCTGTTGAAGATATACAAGACCTTATAGAAAAAGAGCTTTACAAAAACCGTTATTTTGATGTGATGCGTTCATTTATGATATATCGTCATACCCATAAAATGCAGCGTGATGATGTGTTGGATACAGATACAACCTTCATCAACTCTACACAAACCATAGAGGAGTATATCAATGGAACAGACTGGCGCATCAAAGCTAACTCAAACACAGGGTACTCTAATGCTGGGCTCATCAACAACACTGCTGGAAAAGTAGTAGCAAACTATTGGCTCGATAAGATTTACTCAAAAGAGGAAGGCTATGCCCATAGAAATGGGGACTACCATATCCATGACTTAGATTGTTTAACGGGATATTGTGCTGGATGGAGTTTACGAGTATTGCTTGATGAGGGTTTTAATGGTGTGCGAGGGAGAGTTGAGAGCGATGCACCAAGACACTTTCGTGAGGCACTTGGACAGATGGCAAATTTTCTGGGCATCTTACAAAGTGAATGGGCTGGCGCTCAAGCTTTTTCCTCTTTTGATACCTATTTAGCTCCCTATGTATTTAAAGATAAGCTAAGCTATCAAGATGTAAAAAAAGCTATCAGAAGTTTTATCTACAATCTCAATGTCCCTGCTCGATGGGGACAATCTCCTTTTACCAATGTAACTATTGATTGGACAGTCCCAGATGATTTAAAAGACCAGATTCCAACTGCAAAACAAGCCCATCTTTTTCGCGATATACTAGATAGTTCACTTGAAAGCGAGGCACATGAAAGAGGTGCTATTGGTTTAATGTCTATGACTTACAAATATTTTCAAAAAGAGATGAACCTCATCAATAAGGCTTATTATGAAGTGATGACTGAGGGGGATTTAACTGGGCAACCTTTTACTTTCCCTATTCCAACTGTAAACATCACAGAAGATTTTGACTGGTATGGGGAAAATACTGACTTACTTTTTGAGAATACTGCCAAAATTGGTTCTTCATATTTTCAAAATTTCATAGGCTCACAGTACAAACACGATGCATCTGGCAAACTTGTAGAAAATGAAGATGCCTACAAACCAGGGCATGTCCGAAGTATGTGTTGTAGGTTACAACTTGACCTGCGTGAACTTCTCAAACGAGGTGGTGGTCTCTTTGGAAGTGCAGAGATGACAGGGAGCATCGGAGTAGTCACCATCAATATGGCACGACTCGGCTTTTTATATAAAGGAGATTATGATGCACTTCTCATGCGTTTTGATGAACTTATGGAGTTTGCTAAATCAACTTTAGAGAAAAAACGAGTCTTTATCCAAGATATGTATGAGAGAGGTCTATTTCCATACACTGCAAGGTATTTACACAATTTTAACAACCATTTTTCGACTATTGGGGTCAATGGAATCAATGAAATGGTGAGAAACTTTACAAGTGATGCCTATGACATCAGTGATGAGAAAGGGATAGAATTTGCCACAAAACTTCTCAATCACATGAGAGAAAGGATGATAGAGTTTCAAGAGGAAACGGGCAACCTTTACAACCTCGAAGCAACGCCTGCTGAGGGGACTACATATAGATTTGCGAAGGAGGATAAAAAACGATATAAACACAGCATCATACAAGCGGGACAAGGTGATAACATCTACTACACAAACTCATCTCAGATACCTGTTGGTCACACAGATGATCCATTTGAAGCACTCGACCTTCAAGATGCACTACAATGCAAATATA
>WFMY01000053.1 GCA_015488855.1 Helicobacteraceae bacterium | reverse complement strand
TGAATTTTGTGTTGATGAGAAGTGAATACAGAAAAATAATTGAAGAGTATATAAACTAAGCCCAGTGACCAATCTGGAATCTCTTAACCTTATCGCTATCATCCCTGATAGCGGGTATCTGTCACTCATGGCTCTAACTGCGTTCTGCTTTTAGAGTTGTAAGCGTATGGAAGGTCAATCTCCACCTCTTAGTTGCATGAGGGTATTATAGCATAGAAATTATAAACTATGAATAATGCCACAAATCAGTTTGAGATTTGAACTTTAAAGCCTGTCTTCTCTAGCACCTCTGCTTCCATTACTTTCATATCAACCACTTCAGTATTATAAACAGCGTCATGCACTTGATGGCAGGCTTCAGGAACCTTGAAACAGCTCATCATAGCCTGTCGTATCTCTCGCTCCCATTGTGTCCATATAAAGAAGAATAGACTACTTTCTTTTACTCCATCAACGATATACTCATACTCTTTTTTGTCGTTAATCCACCTCTTCTGCCATTTAGGTTTTTTTGTAGATGATTTAGCTCTTTGAAGTATCATTGGTTCTGCATCTTGTATCAGCTCTTCTCGTAGAGGTATTGCTTCTTTATAGTATGCTTCAACCCCAATAATTCCATACCAAATTAGACAACAAGCCAATTTGCTCTATAATTAGGTACTTACAAACGAAAAAGTCACACTCAAAACTTTCACCTAACGGGTGCGACTTTTTCAATTATGACAGGTGAATTATGACACAAACAATCTTAAATTTTAAACTACAATCCACAAACGAGAAATTAACACCTAGAACAGGTGTAGCGATACTAGGAGAATACCTTAAGGGGATGAACCTTGAAAGACTCTGTAATGAGAATTTACCTAAAGCCAAACGCAATAATGGTTATTCAGCATTTGAGTTTATCTATCCCCTTATTCTAATGCTTCACAGTGGTGGGAGAGTCCTTGATGATACCAGAGAGATAAAAATCGACAAAGCACTAAGACAACTTTTAAAAATAGAAAATATTCCAACATCAAATGCTATCTCTAAATACCTTGTAAAACATGGCACCAATGGTGAAGAAGGTATGAGAAAAATAAACAAGAAATATCTTCCAAGATATCTAAAGAATATTGAAGGAGAGATAATTCTCGATATAGATGCAACATTTATTGAAGCACATAAAAATACAGCTAAATGGTCATACAAAGATGCACCAGGATATATGCCTATGGTAGGGCATATAAACGGTGGGTATGCTATTGATGTAGATTTCAGAGAAGGGAATGAGGCTCCTGCAAACGAAAACCTAGAGTTTCTAAAACAGTGTGAACTACAGCTTCCCTTGGGAAGAAAGTTTGATAGGTTTCGAGCAGATAGTGCATCGTATCAATCTGAAATATTTAACTACTGTGAAGAGAAAAAGATACTCTTTAGTGTTACAGCTAAAAAGAATACAAATGTGTTTGAATCTATCAAAAATATCAAAGATGAAGATTGGCATGCTTTTTCAAAAAGAGAGAAAGTTGCAGAGTTTATCCATACTATGCAAGATACTGACAATGCCTTTAGGATGATAGTGATAAAAAAAGATATAACACCAACACTTCCAACACTGGAAGGTTATATTGGTGATGAAGTAATGATGCAGTATCAAGATGAGATTTACTATTGCATCGCTACAAACGACAATGACCTCACTCCAGCAGAGATTATCAAACTTCATCGTCAACGCGGTGAGACAAGTGAGAATAAAATCAAAGAACTCAAAAATGGTTTCAATATGAGTTATCTTCCCTCTTCAAATCTTGAAGCAAATGCTTTTTTACCCTCAAGGGGCACCTAGACTTTCATATCGGTACTGTTGCTTATAACCTCTTCTTACTCTTCAAACAAATTTTAGACAAGAACCTGCAAAAGCATACAGTAAAAACTATCAGATATAAGCTTTACAACATCGCTGGGAAGGTTGTCTCCCATGCAAGAGAGACGATACTCAAAGTAAATGATGAGTTTATAAAACTACTTCAAAGAATACGCCAAAGAGCTTATGAAGAGAGTTTGGAGTGATAGTAAATTTCCACCTGAAAAAGTCAAGAAAAGAGATATTGAGATTTATTCAAATAGGAGAGGCATCTCTAAAAACTGTGAATCTTGCACAAAAAGTGCAAAATTCAATACAAATGGAGACAAAAATATGTAAAGTATGATTTTATAGCCTACAAAGGTGCTTTTGGATTCAAAAAAAAATGAGTTTTTTATGAATTTGGAAGTGTGGGGAATGTTATGGAATTATTTGGGTT